>JAXHMJ010000002.1:300000-600000 GCA_034521575.1 candidate division KSB1 bacterium | reverse complement strand
ACTTTTTCTCTTCAATTTCAGGTCCGGGATGGACAGTTATTTATTCCGGACCTGGAGTTTAATCAGTGAATAAATAAATTCGCGAAAACACATATCGCGTCAAGCAAAAACATGAGCAACAGTGTAAAACCGTTCAGCGGCTAAACACATCAAAATTCTTTTCTCTTGAAGAATAGGAGAATTCTAATGATTAAAAAGTTTTTAACCCATCTTTACCATCATAGCTTATAAGTATATAGAAAACAGACACTCATTTTTAAATCTGATCACTACAGATTTTCAGCTTTCATATCGTTTCGTTTTTAGAGGACTATGAGATATATTAAGAGCACCATAAATCATTTTATGGAACGCATCCGCTTGTGATGTTTTTCTAATATAAAGACGTTGACGATCTTTTGTCATAAAAGATGTGGTAACCCTTTCATGAGAGGATAGCCGCTCCCGAATGTATTGCCACTGCATATGAATGTTGTTCTTTTTCAATTCTTTCTGGATGACATTTAAGAGATGGTAAGCCAAAACCGCAATAAAAATATGGGCATCGGCATGCTCTTCTTTTCTGTGAAAAATGGGACGTAAATTCGACTCTGTTTTCAATGACCGAAAAGCACCTTCCAGATTGGTTAACATCGTATACAAAGACCATATTTCCTGCTCGGATAAATCGGTTCGGCTGGTCCACAAATAATAGGTGCCTGAAAAGCGGTCTTCTGCTCGTTTCTGATTCACTTTTACCCAGGTGATGGCCGATGCGAAATTGCCTTGTTGCTTGACCTCGATATGGTAATATTGTGAAATGCGTTTGTGCTTTTCCATCAGACGATTAACGCGTTTAACGACCTTGTCATAGGTTTTGACGCCGCCTTTTTGGCTTAAAGCCGCAGAGGCAAGTTTGAGATCATGCTCCAAGCGATTTTCGAACATCTGGCGCATGCTTTGTTCTTTTCTTGCTTTCAATTTGCTCTGACAGGTCAGGATTGCTTCGTCGTCTTGAACGTAAAGTTTGGCTTGTACTTTATTACGATGATCCTCTTTTACTGTGGTAAATGGCATGCTCTCCTGACTGCGCGGCAATTTTGGTTTTTTGCGGGAGACCACAATATAATCGTATCCCTGACTTTTGAGTAAACCAATATTGTCATCGGTCGCAATACCGGCATCCATGACCACGGTAATAGTTTGGGAAGTTTCTCTCTTTTCTTTTTTCGAATCGTAATATGTTGAATCTAAAGCCTTTAACGTATTTTCGAGTGTATGAGGTTCAGAAATATTGCCCGGCAATATACGACTGGTTTTGACAAAACCTTGTTCATCTATAACCATGGCCAATGTCAATAAGGGACAATCATTGCGTTTTTCTTTGGAGCGGCCTCTTTGTGCCTTTTTATTGTGTTTGGCAGTTCCTTCAAAATAGGTATTGGTCAGATCATAGAGAATGATCTTTTCCGGTAAAGAAAAAAGATCTTTTTCAGTTTTTGCCAGATAGGCCTCGATCTCATCTTTATGCTTAAGGAGTCGGTCGCTGATCCGATACAACGCATTGTGAGAAAGATGTGTAAAATCAACGCCGAGCAATTCACCGATACCACTAATATGGCGCGCCCATTCAGCTGTTTTGAGCTCACTTCCCGGACGAACCAACCGGCCAATGATGGACAACAGGGCTACTTGTGTTTGCTTGGTGGTAAATCCTAATTCTTCCAACAAAGAATCCAGACCCAATCGTTTGCAGGCTTTTAGACCGACATATTCAGCGCCAAGGGTTTTAATTTGAGAGTTTTGCAGAGAATTGACATCAACGGATTTAAAATCATGTTTTTCTTGTTCTTCAGTCTTAGATTCCGGTTGTTTTTCGAGATGTTTTTTAATAATTTTTTGTGCATAGTAGGTTGCCAGTGAGTCAATCTTTTTGTCAACAGGCAGCATGGTTTGTTGCCCTGAGACCTTGGCTTCAATGGTGTCAGCCAGCAGTTTCCATTGATCTTTGGGAAGGTCCAAATACCCCAGATCGAGAATCACTCGTTGTCTGGGACCTTTTTCGGTACGGTAGGATTCTACGAGTCGATGGGCAATAAACTGTTTTTCGTATGGTTTATTTCTTCTTTTTATTTCTCTTATAAACATGTGTCAATATATGAAAAAAAAGTATTGATGTCAAGAATAAAATAAATGTATAGGTCACTACACTTTAAACCTAAACTAAAAAACATATGTTTAGCTCGCAAAAATATGAAAAAACGCTTTTTTTAAATATTTATGGTAAAGATGGGTGTCGGATTCTCTTTATGGCCGCCGGTGTAGCCGGACACCACGGATTTGACGCCGTCCAGTTTTTCAAAATGATACTCGACGCCCCAGAAACAACCGCCTGCAAACACAGCTTTGGCTTGTTTCGATTGCGAATTCACAGCGTCCGCCTCGGAGTTGAAATTCAACGATACGGAATTGACACAGTGCCGGGTATCTTTGGGCGTAAACCCTTCGCCGTAAAACACATGTCCCAGATGACCGCCGCAATTGGCGCAGACAATTTCAGTGCGGCGTCCGTCCGCATCCGGCTGCTTTTTGACAGCGCCCTCAATTTCATCGTCAAAACTGGGCCAGCCGCAGTTTGAATTAAATTTGCTGTCGGATTGATACAAAGCCGCCCCGCAGCGCTTGCAGGTATAGGTACCGTCCTCTTTATGATCGACATATTTGCCGGTCCAGGGCCGTTCCGTGCCCTTTTCCAGAATCACATATTTTTCAAAATCCGTCAATTCGTTATATAGTTTGTCCTGAGCCATAAGGCCTCCCGTGAGTATAACACATAAAAGTAATAGTCGCATAACTGCCTCCTTTTGTTTTATAGATTATAATACAAATATCAGCAGCTAAATGTTCCATATTACAATGCCCTTGCGAAACCCGCATTTTTACGGCCTTGTCTCCTTTATGATCAAAAGAGCCAGAATATTTGGCACAGAAAAAAAGGCACAGGCGCTCTGCAGTGACATAACTTACCAGAGTTCAGCTCCTCGCTCAACCTTCCGGTACTCTATTACTTTGGTATCCAGATCGCTGCGTTCATAACCACTCACTTTGAAAACAAGCTCGAAATAGTCTGGAAATAGTTCATATTTTTTTTCAAACAATTCAGTCAACTCTGATAAAGATTCCGGACGGGTCAGATATTTTGCGGCGCCTCGGGAGCCGGAGGCACTGAAACTGGAAATCAGTAAAATTGTATTGTGGTTCGTACCGGGCAGTTTTTTCACGATACAATAATCTACATGAGTTTGCTTAAAAGACGCGGTTGGATCATACCTTTTTATCACGGAAGCCCCGTTTTGTATGACAATTTGTTTTCGCGAAAAATCAAATTTGTAATCTAATCGTTGACTCATCAATTCCAGGAGCCCCAGTGAACGATAATAACCGACATAAATGATATTATTGTCCTTTAATTCGCGCGGCGTTACAGCAGAGGAACGCTGTAAATAATAGTTCTGATTAGAAACCATGCAAACCGGTATAATATCCACCATAGGCCAGACGCTGTTCATGGCAAAATACTCCGGACTGTTTTCCTGAACGGTTTCGAATTGTAGAGAAGGATACTGCTGCTTCAATTTTTCAAGTTCATCATCGGATTCCACCTGATTATAGCGAACAAGTACAAACTGCTGTAAATCGGGATCATACTTTCTGAAAAAATATATTTCACCCAGGACTATCATATTGGGCAGCGAAGACTGGTTAAAAACACTCCATACCGGGTGCTTTGTCGCTTGTACAGCTTTGATGAAATTTTGATTCAGTTTTATATTTTCCTGTTTGAGATCCAGGAAATAATCTCCGATAAAAAATCCCAGCACCACGACAAGAATCATAACAAGGGGTATCAATAATTTATCCCGGATACGGCTTTGATTGTCGTTTTTTACGAAACTGACAGCATAATGCCCTCGCGGGATCTCGATTCTTATGGGTTCATTCTTTCCTTCCTTCTGATAATACTTGTCCAGTTTCTTTCGCAAATGAAACACATTTACGCGAACATTGGTATCCACATTGGGATTATAATCAGCATTTTTGCCAAAAACATCCACAGCAATAGAGTATTCATCGGGCGTTCTTCCCTGCATAGATTCGTGCACCAGAAAAGTCAACAACTGTTTGTGTTTCCTGGCGTGCACAAATTCCGGACTTTTCAGAACACGTTTTAAGATTTCCTCTCTTGTTTTATTGTCGGGCATATTTTATCCAAAATTAATAAAAAAGTATGCGTTAAAAGCGCAATGATCGATTAGCTCAAATCCAAGCAAAAGTCATTGATAATTTTAAAAATATAATTCTTGATCAATAAAGATGCAAGACAATTATAGTTTTACCAAAATTTTCCTGTTTAAGAAATTGTTAACAGTGAATTAAACCGTTAATAACCGTTAAATTACACGTGAATTAACTTGAAACTAACTCTGCTTTTATGTATATGATAGGTGTGTCATTAATCAATCAAATATTCTCATCGCCATCGACTCGAATAGGATAGGCATCAGCCTTTACATATTGCATAACTACATCAGAGACATGATTAACGTTTATAATCCAATACTCTGCCGAAATGGTTATTAAAGATAAATCATATAAATATCAATTTTTTCACCAGACAAAGGAGGTAAAGTTACAAACTAACAAGTAAAGTGAGAGTAACTCATCAATCAGGAGGATATGAAAATGTTGAAAAAAGCTATTATTGGATGTATGTTTTGTTTACTACCATTTGCTTTGTTTTCCGCAGAGGTTCAGGTCGAACCCGGTGACGCGACACTGAGCGCCGCTATAGCAGCTGCGA
Organism: candidate division KSB1 bacterium; assembly: GCA_034521575.1. Lineage (NCBI taxonomy): Bacteria > Pseudomonadati > Candidatus Zhuqueibacterota bacterium. The sequence continues at coordinate 595,160 of JAXHMJ010000002.1, read as the reverse complement.
ATGACGGCGATGTATTGGTATTACAAGATGGTGGAGAATATGTGGAAACTTTTTTGAACAGCATTACTATTGACAAAGAATTAACGATTAAAGCCAAAGATAATTATACTGATCGACCTGTTATCAAAAATCATTCGGTGCAAACAGGAAGCGGCGGTAATCGACCGGCATTTTTCATGCTTGAATCCCAGGCACATCTCACACTAACAGGATTGGACCTGGATGGCTTAGAACCTGATACGGCACAATACCGTGCAGCTAATTATGTGGTAACATTTGCTCCCGGTGCAGCAGTTGATGCTATTAAATTTGATGATTGCTATGTGCATGATTTTTGTAGATTTATTGTTAATGGAACAGATGGGATGAGCGGGCAGTTTGTGATGGTGGATACATTATGGATAAATAACAGTTTGGTTACCCATAATGCCGGTTTTAGTTTCAAAGTTACAACGATTAATTATATATATTCTAAAAACTCTACCTTTTGGAATATAGGTGATAAAGTGTTTCGGTATGATAACTCTACGATTGCCAATGATCCCACCGTCTATATTAATCATGTAACAATTGCCTATGTGGCGCAAAAAGCAATACAAATGCGGCCGGGGCATGCGGAAAACAATATGATTACCATTAAGAATTCTCTTTTTTATATGATCAATGGCGATGATTATGTGTTTGGAAACAATCCTCGTGAGCCTATTCAACTTAGAGACGGCATGAATGCACTTGTTGCAAATTGCTGTTTCTGGGAGGCGGATCAGACAGCTATGGGAGAACAAGTTGCGAATCAGGATATGTTCCAGGACACATTATGGATTGATCCCGGTTTTGCCAATGTCGATCCCATCGGAAATGGTGATTTTACACTGGCTGAAGATTCACCGATTTTGGGGCAAGCTGACGATGGTATGGCTATTGGTGATCTGCGTTGGGATCCGACCCATACGGGTGTGGATTCAAAACCGGTATCAACACCAAACGGCTTTACCCTGAAACAGAATTATCCGAACCCGTTCAATCCGACAACAACCATTGAATATACCCTGACTAAAGCTGACTGGACCACAATAAAGGTATATGATACGATGGGCAGAACAGTGGCGACTCTGGTTCATGATCTGGTTCCGGCCGGTTCTCATCATATTACTTTTGACGCAGGCGATTTGCCATCCGGTGTTTATGTTTACACCATCACATCGGGCGCATTGCATGCTGAAAAGAAAATGCTGGTTCTGAAATAATTAACAACTTTTTCTCTTCAATTTCAGGTCCGGATGGACAGTTATTTATTCCGGACCTGGAGTTTAATCAGTGAATAAATAAATTCGCGAAAACACATATCGCGTCAAGCAAAAACATGAGCAACAGTGTAAAACCGCTCAGCGGCTAAACACATCAAAATTCTTTTCTCTTGAAGAATAGGAGAATTCTAATGATTAAAAAGTTTTTAATATATGGTATATGGGTCATTCTTTTCATATTTATCCTGCATATTCCGGGTTTCGCACAAACCACCGGTAAAATTGAAGGAGTCGTAACAGACGCTGCCACCAACGAACCTTTGCCCGGAGCCAATGTAACCATCCCGCAGACTTCAATAGGAGCGTGCTACGGATTTACAGGGTCGATATATCATTGTCAATGTCCCGGTCGGCGAGTTCAAGGTACGCGCATCCATGATCGGATATAAAATCGTAACCAAGACCAATGTGCTGGTACAAGTGAACCGGACATCCAATGTTCCTTTTAATCTTGAACCCAGTGTAATAGAAGGTGAAGAAGTAACGGTGGTTGCGGAACGTGATATATTGCACAAAGAGGTATCCTATAGCCAGGAAGTCATGACCAGTGATCAGATTATCGAAACAGCATCCATTCGCACACTAAAAGACTTTATCACAAAACAAGCCGGCGTTGCAGAGAATCTCGGCATCCGCGGTGGTGATCCCGCCCAGACCGGGACCATCCTGAATGGTATCACATTTGTTAATAAACGCCATGGCACTCCAACCGTAAATATCCCTCTCAGCAGTATTGAACAGGTATCTGTCGTCAAAGGCGGATTCAACGCAGAATATGGGAATTTCCGTTCCGGTATGATGGAAATCACCACTAAATCCGGGAGCAGACAGACATATTCCGGTCGTCTGGATATGTCGATGAACAATCCGCACATGAAACGCTTTGGCAAATCCCTATATGATTATACCAATTATGAGCTACGCGCTGATTTGGACCCGGACGTTGCTTTTGTGGGCAATGAAGAGGCATGGGGGGACAATGATTACCTGAAAGGTCAATACCGGCCGTTTGTCGGCTGGAACACATTGGCCACGTTATTCAATAGATCCAATTCTTATGATATTGAAGCTCAACCCATTGATTTATATCTCTGGGACGCCTGGATGCATATGATCGATCCGCCGTGGGACAAACTGGCGGAACAGGGCTATGAAGTATCTGACGAAATCAAGAAAAAATTCGCAGACCACGCACATCCGCGTGAAGGCGGACACTCTGACTGGAACATTGACTTTGGTTTCGGCGGTCCGGTACCGTTTATCGGCGACCCCCTGGGCAATGCTACTTTTTATTTATCCCATAACAGCAGTCAAAAGTACTATACAGTTCCGAACACCAAAGACAGTCAGCTGGAATCGACCACCATGTTGACATTGAAATCCGATCTCAGCAAATCATTAAAACTGGAGTTAAACGGATTATACCGGTTTCAGGACGGCATGATCGAAGCATTAAAAGGCAATCAGGCGCCGGATGGAATGGGGCAAATGCAGCCCGTCAACAATATCATTGACAATACAGCGGGTGAATCCCAGTATTTGTATCAACCGGTCAATTTCAGTCCCATGAAAACATACACCACTCTGGTGAGTGCAAAACTCACAAAGACACTCAGCGCCCGTACATTCTGGGATGTCACCCTGAGCCGGGAATCCCGCCGATATCGTGCAACCCCGTCCTGGGCGAATAAAATCAGTATTGACGAATGGTGGGATATCACCGGTCAGGAATTTCTTGAAAAATACAGTGACCGAACACCGGGCGCCATCGCAGAATTCGGACCCATCAAGGTAAATGAAATGCCGTATCATTTCAGTACCGGCAGATATGAATTGGACGGATTTGACTATAGCGGCAACTATGAACAACCGTTCGGCGTCACTCATCATCGGTTTGCACAGGTCGGCCAAGCCTGGATGGACAGTTCCAATGTTCAGACATTCCGGGGAAAATTCAATCTGGCAAGTCAGTTGACTCCCCACCATTTCATTAAAACCGGTATTGAACTGGAATATTCCAACGTTGAAAACGAGCTGGTTTCGCATTGGTACGGTCATTCCGGCGGACATCACACATTATTCTGGAATCGCAATCCCCTGTTCGGTGGGGCTTATATTCAGGATCAAATCACTTTTGAAGGTGTGGTCACCAATATCGGACTGCGGGCGGACTATTATGATCCTTCCGGCAGATGGCCCGAAGCGAATATGTTTGATGAAGACGTGTGGGGTACACACGGCTCAAATACGGAAGAAGAAGCCAAAAGGGAAATCAATGCATTTGATGTCTGGGACAGTCTTGGTGTGCTCAAAGATGTTGAAACCAAATTCATTCTCAGTCCGCGACTGGGCATGTCTTTTCCGGTCACGGATAAATCAAAATTCTATTTCAATTATGGTCATTTTCGCCAGCTGGTGCCCTGGAAAAATTTGTATATCACTGAAGCCAGGCCGTTGCGCATCGGCCTGATTGAAGTCGGTGACCCGAATATGGACCCGCCGCGCACGATTTCTTATGAAACCGGTGTGGAATATGAAATGGCGGAACAATACCTGATCAGGATAAGCGGCTTTTATAAAGATGTAACCGGCGAACAGGGACAAGTAAACATTCAAAATGCAGCCGGATCCGTTGATTACGACAAATATTACAATAACAACTATGAAGACATCCTGGGCCTTGAATTGAGTATCTCAAAAAATGTGGGACGATGGTTCACGGGTTGGGCTAATTTTGATTTCACATTTCGTAAATCCGGATATACCGGGAAACAGGCTTTTTATCAGGATCCATCCAAAAATGAACAATTCAGTCTGTACGAGGGCGCGGAATCCACATTCCTGCCGGAACCCGGATTCAGAGCAAATCTGTCAGTTCACTCTCCTTCCGACTTTGGTCCCCGTCTTATCGGTATTCACCCCCTGGGTCAGTTAAGAATGAGTATGCTGCCGGTGTTTCAATCCGGACGCCATTTCACCTGGAATCCTCTCGGCGAATTGTTTGCATCAAAAAATCTTCAGTGGCCGAATTACTGGGAAATGGATGTCAGGTTCAGCAAGCGACTAAAGATAGGATCTTTATCTTTTGAAGCCTATCTCAATATCAACAATATTTTTAATGCCAAACGTCCGCTGTTTCACCGCGGATATGCATTTACCAGCGACGCGGACTATCAGGATTATCTCGCGTCCCTGCATCTGCCTATGTATGATTCAGAGGAATATGATGTATTGCGGGAGAACAGTCCTGATGGTTACTATGTAGCAGGAGATGACAAACCGGGTGATCTTCGTTCCAATGACAAGCCATATATCAATGATCCGAATTCACAACTGTGGTTATTTGATAATCCCCGCGATATATGGTTCGGCATTGAAGTTTATTTCTAATCGATTTTTTAAAACTTGTACGAAGGAGATCCAAATGAGAGTTCCATTTCTGCACAAAAAATACAAGGTCATTATTATATCAAGTCTGTTGCTTTCAGGATTAATCTTCTCGGTAGTCGGCGAGCAATCTGAAACCAAAAACATAAAAACAGGACGCTGCTGGGCTGTGGTCAGTACAGCCGGGGACGGTGTTCAGGGCTCTGCAGCAAGCGGTTGGTTTCCCGCTGAGTTTAATGTGATTTCGTTCGGTGAGAATGACAGGTCACAAAACGGCGGCGCATCCGAAATTGGTATTATCCATAAAAATTACATGGACACAGCCGGTGAAACCTACGAATATGTTATGGCCGGGCCGTCTGATCAGCTGGGCAATATCCTGCTTGTTGAACCCTTTGAAAGCTATGTGCGTTACGGTCTGCCGGATAACAGTGTCAATAATCAAGCCATAGAAACACCGGAGCGCGGGCAGGTCGCGCCTGATAAAATGATCGGAACCTGTGAACACGTCCTGACTTCAGTTTTCGACTATGAGACCGGAATTCGCGCTGAACGAAAGGTGTTTGCCTGGAGTCAGCCCTTTCATGATAACTATATTGTAACAGAATTTATCTTTACCAATATAACGGATCAAATGGAAGGAGTCGCTGAACAAACCTTTGAGGATGTATGGTTCAGTCAGGCACAGGAAGATCCCGATCTGGCCTGGGGGCAAAACCCCGAACCGGAGAATGTCGGCGATGACAGTCCGGGCTGGATTCACTATTACGGCGGACGTCCCGATGATTCTTTACGCGTTTATTACCGTTTACATGCTGATGATCCGACCTCAGGCGGCGACAATATGGGCAACCCGGCCTTTGATCAGGAAGGCCGGCTCATGCGGCCCGGCGCATCCTTTTGGACATTCCTGCATGTATCCAAAGAACCCTACAGCGATCCGGCACAGGACGAGAATGATCCCTTGCAGCCCATCACGACGTATGTCGCAAAATCAGGTTTGATCGGCGGAGCAGGCGGCGACAATATTTTTGATCCGAACATGAATACGGTTAATGCCGCATTGGGAAAAATTGCCGATCAGAATCCCATGCCCGGAGCCCTTTCAGGCACTCATCATGAAATCAACAATGATGAAACCGGTCTGGCTGATTTTGGCGCGTTTTCCCAGTATGTATCCTCGGGACAGGGTGGCAATCGTCCGCGAATTCGTATCGGTCCCATAAAAGACTGGGAGCCTGGTGAAAGTGTCCGTTATGTGTATGCAGCCGGACACGCCTCCCTGGATCTGGCAAGGGTGAAAGAAATCGGCAAAAAATTCATTAGGGGTGAATTAGACCCTCCTCCGAATCTGCCGAATCCGACCACCGGATTTCTTCCGGAAAATTTTAAATTTCCGGAAGGTGCATCTCAGGCTGACATCAACAAGGATTTATGGTTGAGTACAGTGGTAGACTCTGTCCATAAGACAATATCACGCATCAAACACAATTATGAACATGACTGGCAGGCCCCTATGGCTCCCCCGCCTCCTTCGCTCAGTGTAAAAGGATTGGGCGGTGCGGCTCAACTTGAATGGGAGCGATCCGGAAGCCGAAGAGATGCCGAACTTTGCAGGCTATCGCATTATGCGTAGAAAATCCAATCTGGATACGGCATTGTTTCAAATCATCGAACACATACCACCGGAAGAGAAAGCGCCTGTTCACCAGTACGAAGACACATCAGTGCAATTCGGCGCTTCTTATTACTATACGATTCAGGCGGGTGTAAAAGTCGATAATGACAATCCAAATGCAACGCCAAAGAACAGTGAGCCTGTCCTATGGAGCGGTCGATCCTATTTACCGACTTCTCGTTTTATCGAGCCGCCCCGCGGCGGCAGTGAAACGCTGTCAGACATTATCATTGCGCCGAATCCATACAACGTCAATGACCCCAGAGTTCAGGCGCAAGGCTGGACGGATTATCGAGGTATTATCTTTTTTAACTTGCCGGCGACAGTCACCATAAAAATCTTTACAGAAGACGGTGATCTGATTAAAACCATTGAGCATGACAGTCCGCTTAAAATCGGTTCCCTGCGGTGGGATATGCTAACCGAAAGCCAGCAGGTCATCTCCAGCGGTGTTTATATCGCCACATTCAGCAAGCCTGACGGAGAAGTGGCCTTTCGCAAATTCGTCGTGGCTCGATAATGAATCAATGAGGAGATTTACATGATACGGAAAATTTTTACTTGTTTTGCATTGCTCCTGATTTTATCGCTGCTTGTATCTAATCCTGTACAGGCGCAGGTAGGAATAAAAAAACTGGGGCAGTCTACCATGAACTTTCTCAAAGTAAGCGTTTCCCCCAAAGCTGCGGGCATGGGCAATGCTTACACCTCTATCGGCGACGGCGAGAAAGTATCTTTTACAATCCCGCCGGACTGGCCGGTTTAGAAAGCAATTTTGATATATTCCTGGGGCAAACCCGGTGGATCGCTGATATCAATTACTCCGCCGGCGCAGCGGCAATGAATTTGGGCAACTTTGGAACTGTCGGCATCAGTGTTATCTCTGTGGACTATGGCGATATCCAGGGTGCTGATCTAATCTCTCTATCTGATCCCAAAGGTTATGTTGAAACCGGCAATGTGGACGTCGGGGCTTTTGCGTTTGGCCTGGCCTATGCGCGTCAAATCAGTGAGGAATTTTCCATGGGCGGCCTGGTTCAGTACGTCGGACAACAGCTCGGAGACACAAATGTATCAAACGGCACAGTCACCAATGCCCAGCAAAAACTGACTCTTAATTTCGGTATCAAGTATCTATCGACCTTTAAAAAGTTCCGTTTTGCCATGGCGCTTCGTAATTTTTCAACTCAAGTCAAATACGAAGAAATGGATACTGAATTGCCATTAATCTTCATGTTTGGGATCGGTATCGATATGCTGGATGTCATCAAACCGGGACACGGCGGTGATCCGCTGCTGGTGTCCGCCGAATTCCTGCACCCCAATAATTATACCGAACGTGTTAATATAGGCGCCGAGTATTCATTGATGGGACTCTTGACACTGAGAACCGGATATGAATTCAACCGCGATTTGGGTGGTTTGAGCGCCGGGATTGGAATCAAACAGGAACTGGCGGGAAAAGGACTGGAAATCAATTATTCTTATTCTACTTTTGACATGTTTAATAATGTCAACCGTTTCTCATTGAATTTTAATCTATAAATGTATCTATAACCGCATCCGGTCTCCAAAACGGGGCCGGATGCAATTGGACTGAAAGATGATAATTTTCAAACTTTTAATCATGGTTTTTCTCGCAGCTGTACCTGTTCATGCCGATCCGCTAGTTGCCGAAAAAGGAGAACTGTTGTATATGAATGCATTATCCCGGCCGTCCCTTGTTGAAAACTGGGTTATGGAAGGGCCCGGGAAATTGCGGTTCAAAGACGGCTGGATGCATATGTTTTCACCGGATGAATCCTATCATCACGTCTTTTGGTGTCCGCATAATTTTCCGGATCATTTCATCGCCGAATGGCAGGCGCAAAACATGGAGCCGGATGCGGGGTTGTGCATCATCTTTTTCGCCGCCAAAGGACTGAACGGGGAAGATATTCTCACAGGCGATCTTCCATCCCGCGACGGCACATTCGGAAATTACATCCGCGGTCCATTGAACTGCTACCATATTTCATATTACGCCAACACGCCCAAAAAACCGGACCGGGGTGATTCACATCTGCGGAAAAACAAGGGATTTCACCTCGTCGAGTCGGGAAAAGAAGGCATTCCGACTGAATCAACGGACATTCATACGATGCGCCTTGTGAAAAACGGCGCGCATATCGTGATGTATGTGGATGATCGTAAAATTATTGAATGGAAAGACCCAAAGGGAAAATATGGACCGCCTTTAAAAGACGGAAAAATCGGTTTCAGGCAAATGCAGTGGACACATTTTCGATATAGAAACTTTAGGGTCTGGTCAATAAAGAATAAATGACATTATATCAAGCAGCTCGAAACAAAGGCGTTCAGGTGATAAGATAATTATTTTCATGAATTTTTAGCACCATCGCTGATGGTAATTAAAAATATAGGATGCTATCCATTATGAACCATACTAAACCTTTAACACGCCGGGATTTTTTAAAAAACACCCAAAAAAGCTGCGGCCAGTTTACTGACTACGGTTGCTGCCCCCGGTTTGATTAATGCCAAGTCATCCCAACCGCCCAATGTGGTTTTTATTATCTGTGATCAGATGCGCGGAGATGCTATGAGCTGTATGAATAATCGAAATGCACACACACCCAATCTGGACCGCATGGCATCAAACGGTGTTCTTTTTGAAAACTATTTTTCCAATAATCCGGTATGCCAGCCCGCGCGTGTCACTCTGTTCAGCGGTTTGCATCCGCATCAACATGGGAAATTAACCAATAAATCCGGGAGAAAGAATCAGTGCAATCAAGGGATCATTGCTCGGATTCTTTCGTGAACGTGGTTACAAGCTCGGCTGGATTGGTAAAAACCATACCTTTCAGGATCATTGCTTACGAGAACTGGATGTATGGAACGAACGCGCCAGAGAATCGTTCCGGCGCTACAATGCCTATGTTCCGCCTTGTTGGCACAGTGACATGTATTTGGAAGAAGAGAAGCTGCATGGCACGATAACCACACAAAAAAGTATCGAGTTTATCAGACAAAAAAAAGATGAGCCGTTTTTTCTGCATATCAGTTATTTTGATCCACATCCCCCCTATTTTGCACCCTCGGCCTATACCAGCCGATACTGCTCGCAGGACATACACCTACCGCCTTCTGTGTTACCAAAACCAAGCGCCCGGTTAAACGATTACGCCAAAGCTTTGCATTACGATCAGCTTACAGATTCGGATTTAACCGAGACCCTGCGCTACTATTACGCCTCGGTGGAATGGGGCGTAGATTATCAAGTCGGGAGGGTATTAAAAACGCTACGGGATACCGGACTCGAAGACAATACCATTGTGTTGTTCATGTCCGATCATGGTGACTTTATGGGAGATTTCCGCATGGTGCGTAAAGGCATGTTTTTATATGATGCTTTACTGCATGCACCGCTCATATGGCATGCCCCTGGTTTAATAAAACAGGGGCAGCGGGTTGCAAATCTTGTTCAGGGTGTGGATATCTTTCCCACATTTCTGGATTTGATTGATAATAAAACCAATCCGAATATGCCGGGACGCTCCCTTGTGCCCTTTTTGCAGGGAAAATCCAAAGAGGAACCTGAATATACAATCTATGCATCAGCAGCTTACAGTGATCTAAAAGACGATTATTTTCAAAATCCAGAGCCACGGATTGACCTCGAGAGCGGTGATCCCTTTCATACAAGGATTTATCGCCGCACATGGAAGGCTGATCAACGAACAGCTATGGCTCGGACGAGAGACTGGAAATTGATCCTGAATGAAAGTCAACCCCCGGAATTGTACAACATGAACAGCGGATATTTAGAGACTGAAAATCTGGCTAAAAGTCCGGAATATACCAAAGTCCGCAAAACCCTTGAACAACGGATTAAAAACAACTGGGATTGGCGCTAAAACATTAATTTTGATACAGTTTTATTTTGTTTTTTTATGAATTATAATATCGATAAATAATGAAAAATTAGAGGTGATCATGTCAGTCTGCACAACACGTAGAAAATTTATAAAAAACGCAGCCCTCGGTTGTGCTGTCGGTCTAAGCGGCGTATCTATACATTGTAAAAAATCAGAAAAAAACAAGCCAAACATATTTTTATTCTTATCCGATGATCATGGACTTTTTGAAACCGGGTGCTATGGCAATGATACGGTCCAGACACCTCATATTGATCAACTTGCCAGCGAGGGACTGCGCTTCACGCGCATGTTCACAGCAGAAGCGATGTGTTCGCCAGCGCGCGCTATGCTTTACACAGGATTGTTCCCGCATCGCAATGGATTGCATCAAAATCACAGCAAAGCCAATGCGGATATTAAAAGTTTACCGCATTACCTGAAAACGTTGGGGTATCGGGTCATCCTGGCCGGAAAAATTCATGTAGAGCCCGCAAGCGTATTCCCCTTTGAATATATTGAGAAAGAAGAAACAGAGGAATATATTTCCGGAAATCATGATCAACCGTTTTGCCTGATCTATGCCACTAAAAATCCGCATGCCCCCTATTTTCCCGAGCCTCCACCAGAAGGCGGACATCATCCTGAAAAAATAAAAATACCTCCCTATCTGATTAACGCTCCGCATACCCGGGAAATGGTTGCGGCTTATTATAATAAAGTCAAAGATATGGATAAAGAGGTCGGACAGTGCCGGGAGCTGCTGCGAAAGCATAACCTGGAAGACAGGACTGTATTCATTTATGCAAGTGATAACGGCCCGGGCCTGCCCTTTGCCAAATGGACTTTATATGAAGCCGCATTGAACGTGCCGTTTGTCGTGAAATGGCCGGGCGTAACCCGTAAAAACACTGTCACAGATGCCATGTGCCAATTCACAGATGTTGTTCCCACTTTTATAGAGATGGCCGGAGGGAAAGTAACGGGCAATCTGGACGGTTCAAGCTTTCTTAAAGTGCTAAAAGGTAATACCAAAACTCATCGAGAATATGTTTACGGCACTCATACCAACGAAGGCATAAAGCAAGGCAGCAGGTATCCGATCCGTTCTGTTCGATCCTCGAGATATAAATATATTCTTAATTTGAATCCAAACCATACCTTTACAAACAATATCACAGAGGGTCACAGTCCGCGTCCCGGACTTGATGCGGATGAAGCCTGGTATGAATGGATGCGTCTGGCGGAAAACGACCAGGAGATTGCAGATCGTATGAACCATTATCAGCACAGACCGCCCGAAGAGCTGTATGATCTTGAAAATGATCCCTATGAGCAGAGTAATATCATCAATGATCCTGAACGACAACATGAATTAAAAACGCTCAGAAAAGAATTACGAGCATGGATGCTCCAACAGAAGGATCCCCTGCTTGTAGAATGGACAAACAATTCATAATTCTGAAAATATCAAACCGGAGTTCATTATGCGACGAAGAAAATTCTTGAAAACCTCAGCCGGATTGATTGCGATTGCAATGACTGACAATATCTGGTCGATCGAGTTGCCGGAATCCAAAACAAAATCCGTGAATTTTAAAACGTATAGAAAAGGCCGAACACTGGCGCCGGTGACCAAAGTCACTCCGGATGACGGTTTTTATATTCATACATTTTATGACGAATGTCCCTGGAGTCCCAATCAACGTTATCTGGTAGTCAGCAAACTTCCGTATCAGAAAAAAGAAACCGCAGTGGGGAGACACCGCGGATGTTTGCCTTATCGATCTGCACAACCGAACCATTCGAACAGTGTACACCACCAAAGCCTGGTCGTTTCAGATGGGCGCCAATGCGCAATGGGATAATGTCTCCAATCGTTATTTATACACCAATGACATTATTGACGGCAAACCGGTGTGTGTGCGTCTGGATCTGGAAACCAATACGGCAAAAGCATTTACGGGCCCCAAATATGATGTGGCGCCGGACGGTAAATCAGTAGCCGGCCCGGATTTGCGATATGTAAATATTACTCAATATGGATATGCCGTCCCCGACCCGCCAGACGGCGAACCCAACCAATTCAAAAAAGAGCAGATGGATTCCCAGGGTCTGTGGAAAACGGACCTGGTTCATAACAAAACCCGTCTTTTGGCCAGCATGAATGATTTTTATAACCATGCTGTGCCCGAGGATCGCAAGTTTTATAAAGACGGTGTCTATTATACATTCCATACCAAATACAATAGCAAAAGCACACGTATTATGCAGGTATTCCGGTGTTTGTTCAACGGTGAAGGCCGCCACGCCTCACTATTCACCCTTAATACAGATGGGAGCGATATTATTCAGTGTTTAACGCGCGAGCACTGGAATCAAAAAGCCCGTCTCGGCGGCGGCGGCAATCATCCCAACTGGCATCCGGATGGCGAACATATCATCATGAATACCATTCCGACCTGGCTGGGATACAAAGACATGATGCTGTCCATGTTCAAATACGATGGTTCTGATTTCAAAGTGCTCACAGACAGATTTATGGGCAGCGGTCACCCCAGCATTGAACCCCATTCACGATATGTGGTTACGGATGCGTATATGAAACAGACCTATGTGGTTAATAATAAAGAAATCCCGATCCGTTTGATTGACCTGGAAAAGGATGCTGAACACATTTTGTGCACCATATCCAACAATGTCGGCAATGAAGGAAAAATGTATTCGGATGAGGGCGGCAGTCAATTCAAACTGGACCCGCATCCCACCTGGAGTCGGGATTATAAAGCATTATGTATCAACGGCGCGCCAAAAGGTAAACGACAGGTTTTTCTCATTGATATTTCAGACGTCATATCGTAAAAATTATCACATAAAAAGCAACAGATCATTCATCTTTGCACCAGCTTGAAGTGATCTGTTGTTTCCTTTTTTAAGGTGAAAATATGAACTTTTTCGAATTGCATTTTAAAGAATTGACTATATTCATATTCCTATTTGTATGTTTTAATTTGGCATCCACCGCATCTGCGCAATCCGGTTGCGATATCATAACATTGCCTCAATCAAGTTCCATTCATCCAAAACAGCGACGGCTTGCTCAGCCCCGAAATGGCACAGAGGCTAAAACAAATCCGCCGGCACTGTTGTGGCCCTCTGACGAAAGTGATAATGTCCGTTATTCGGTTCGCCTCTCTAAACATCCCGACTTTACAGAGGCTCTGCTCAAAACCAACCTGTCCTGGGCCATGTTCAATCCGCACCGCCGATTGGACTCCGGTGCCTGGTATTGGCAATATAAAAGTATGCATTCCGGATCAGACGGCAGCTGGTCGGATGTTTTCTCTTTTATCATATCGGACTCGACTTTTGTATATGATACACCCTCCATTGAAGAATTTGTAAGCGCTTGCAAAAGCAAACATCCCAGAATACTCGTCAGCGCAGAGGCCCTGTCCGATTTCAGAATCCGGGTTCAGGATTCTGAAGAAGCGTCCATAATTATCAAACAAGCGGAGCAATACATCGGAACACCAATCCCGAAGGAACGCGACGGCATACCGTTAAAGCGCGGTGAGAATTATATGCAGAACCGTAAATTCGCCATGTGGGCGAGTAAAGGTCTTGCCTACAAAGTGCACGAACAAACAGACATGCTGGTCAAAGCTTATGTGTTAACCGGTTCTGAGGAATACGGTCTGGAAGCGATTCGCCGGGCCATAAATGTAGCGCACTGGAATCCCGAAGGCGTCACCAGTCATGAGGTCAATAACTTTGCCAATGCAGCCTGTCTGCATTTGATGGCGCTGGTGTATGATTCCTGTTATGATTTGCTTACCCGCGAACAAAAACAACTCGTCCAGGAAGTATTAATTCTGAGAATGCATCAGGAAATCGACGGCTTTATCAATAACCTGGAATCCAGGTCTTTTGCCGGACATAACTGGCAGCATATTATCGCCCAGTGTCTCGATGCCTGTATCGCGCTGGCTGGCGAAGATATTCCGGACGAAATACGGGAAATGGGACGTACACCGGACATATCACACTGGCTAACTTACCTCTATGAATTATGGGTGAATCGAGTGCCGACCCTGGGCGGTGATGACGGCGGCTGGGCGAATGGCAACTATTATTTCAGAACCAATTATCATACCCTCGTGCATGTACCGAAAATGCTGCAGCAATTGACAGGATTTGATTTCCTGGACATGCCCTGGTACCGCAATATTCCTTATTTTTTGATCTATACCTGGCCGCCGGGTTCCTATGCAGCCGGTTTCGGTGACGGACTGGACCGCATACAAACACCTCCTCTGGAGACAATCGCTTTTGCAGATATACTCAGCAGAGAGCTCCGGGATTCCTATGCATCCTGGTATGTTGAGCAATGTCTCAAACATACAGATCAATCTCTACTTGGAAATGATGAACTGCGCTGGTATCGTCTTTTATCGGCTAAAGAACCTCCTCCTCCGGTGAACGATTTCTCTCTGCCTTTAAGCCGTTGTTTTCCGGATATCGGTGTGGTGGCCATGCATCATGATATCGCTTCTGTGCCGGACAACTGTATGGTCACCCTCCGTTCAAGTCCCTATGCACAAACGCACGGACACATGCATGCCGATCAGAATGCTTTCAATTTGCTATACGGCGGAAAACCCATGTTCTACAGCAGTGGTTATTACATCACCATGGGGGATCCGCATACGGTTGATTGGTACCGGCAAACGCTCGCCAAAAACAGTGTAACCATCAACGGTCAGGGACAGCCCCGCAGCGGCGACAGCTTTGGCTGGATACCCCGGTTTTTAAATCAAACCCATATGAGTTACGCCGTCGGCGATGCTTCAAATGCATATCAAGGTACCGGACTGACCCGGTTTCGCCGTCACATTGTATTTTTACGACCGGATATTGTCGTCATTTATGATGTGTTAGAGGCGGATCATCACGCACACTGGCAATGGCATCTACACAGTTCGAACGACATATTGAAACATTCTCAAGACATTTTGACATCAGCCAATGAATACGGTCATGCAAAAGCAAAAGTACTGGGTTCGGTACCTTTGAATCTGTCGATTCATACAGATTTTAACCCAAAACCGGTAAACTGGAAACAAAGCCGGGATGATCAGGGTCATCTCATCACGCATGCAGATCAATATCATGTTTCAGCTGAAACAAACGAAAAAACAGAGACGATGCGATATCTTGCCATTATTCAGATATCAGATAAACATAAATCGCTGGATACATATTTGCACAAAAGCAATCAGTCGTTTCAAATTAATAACTGGACCATTCAGGCCGGTTTGAAAAGAGATGAAAAACCATTTTTGCAAATTACCAATATCGCGCAACGGACCGGACTGTCCTATAATTCATATCTAAAAATGCAAGGTAAGGTCATTCATGCCGGAAATAATGCGCAAACCGTTATGGTTGAATTTATTAACGATACACCTCGAATCCAATGCACATCGGATCAGCTTCCCAAGGCCGCTGAATATATGCTCAAGATAGAACAAAATACCAATTAATCATTCAACTCTTGATTTTGCAGGCAGGTCATGTCATTTCAATTAATGTCTCATAAATTAGCCTTTCTTTTTCTATTAATAATGATTTTTAATCATACTCCTGTATGCGCTTATAAATCACCTGATACATTGTCACATACTTTTGAAATCCGCTATTTCTCAAACGAAAAACGGGCTAATGGTATTACGGATTTTAAAGGTAAAACAGAGTTCTTTAATACAGACCAGAGGGTGGATTATCTGCGATTTTATTCTGAATTTGCCAAACAGTTTTTTAATGATCCGGATTTGGACAAACAGGTCATAAATGATTCAAAGATTCAAGGTGCGATTTCCGGATTAAAACCACAGCCGCAGCCCGTCATCAGACAACGGGTCAATTTACAGAAATGGAAATGGCTGGGTTATAAATCCGGACAGCGCCAAAAGGAACAGGAACAGCTTGGCCAATGGCGGGGAAAATCCGGAATTGTCATTGACAGTCTTTTACGAATAAAGGATACATACAAAGAACTATCTATACCTCTGGGGACCCAAACATGGCGATTTTTCATCAGGTTTCGCGTCAAACCCAACGCTCTGTCTTTAGTTACCATTAATTTAAAACAAGAAGAACAAACCGTATGCTCGTTCGGATTTGATCAAAGCGGTCATATTTACCATACAGACCGTCAAAAGAAAATTACCGATGCGGTTTATGATCCCGACACATGGTATACATTCAAGGCGGAGGTTGATCTGCATAACGCACATCGATACAATCTGTATATCAATGATGAATTAATTGCTGACTATGTTCCGCTCATGATTGAAACAGATTTCGTAAATACAATACAGATCGATATGCAGAAGGGAGCTTTTCTGGATGATCTTTGGGGTGTTGGATATGACATGTTGCATGAATCTTTTAGGCCCACGAAAATCAAACAAAGTCCAAACGTTCTGGACAAGGACCTTGCAGCATTACCCATGGCATCAGATGCTCAGAAAACGTATGAGAACAGACGACCTTTTTCCATAAAAACATTTCTTGATCAGGATTTTTCGGTACCGACGGATATCAAAGGCTGGCAAACGGCTGAATATAACGACAGCGCCTGGAAATCTACACAGCTACCGCACGTTCACGGCGGAGAGCGGTATGCCGGACAAGATTTATATCTGCGGAAGACTATAGAGATCGGGGACTTTGAACGCGCCGTGCTGAATAGTGAATCTCTTGATCCGGGCGGTGAGATCTGGGTGAACGGCCATATTGTCAAAAATGTTCGCAATCGGCGTCCACAAGCCATAGATGTGACACCTTATCTTGAGAAACACAGCGAGAATCTGATTGCCGTACGGGTTCCGGCCTTTGCTGTGCAGCGTCCTATGGGACATACACCTTATGATTTCAATATAGGCTGGTTCGCCGGCCGTATGCATGTTGATCTATTGTCAAAAAAACATATAAATGATGTGTTTGTACATACAACGGGCATAGACAATCCGGTGCATGCAAATACACGCATCAGTCTGGAGAACAGCAGCCGGCAGGCGTTTACCGGCAGCATTAAAGTCCAATTCAAGCCCTGGTTTCCTCAGAAAACCGGTGAGTGGAGCGGTGAAACGCAGCAATCGATTACTCTTTTGCCATGGGAAGAAAAATCAGTCACACTGGCATCTCTGATTAAAAACCCGCGTCTGTGGTCTGTACAAAATCCGAATCTGTACAAAGTCCATGTGATTCTTCAGAATCAACAAGGTACCCCCATTGATGATTATATCGTAACCACGGGGCTGCGCACCATCACCCAGAAAAACGGCAACTTGCAGATTAACGGCAACGACGAAATTCTGCGCGGCGCCCAGATCATGGGATATCGCGCCCCTCTTGACAAAGTGGCTGCCTGGAATCGTTGTGCACCTCTTGATTGGCTGGTTCGCGAAGCATTAATGATCAAAGCCATGGGCGGCAATATGATGCGCATACATGTGCACGCCTGGATGCATGCAGCCCGGAATATCAATGATCCCCGTTTGGCCGAAATCGGAGATCAGCTGGGTCTCATATTCATCTGGCCGACAACCGCCTGGGTGCGCACGGCGACAGACGGCTCTTCATTCGGGATTGATCTTGAAGGATATCCACAGTACATGCGTCAGGTTTACAATCATCCGTCCATTGCGATATGGGAAGTGAGCAACCATCTTCATGGATTTGCAGGTCATGATGTGGAAAAAGTCAATGACTATTTCACGCGCGTTTATGACACCCTCTATCCAGTTGATCCAAGCCGTTTAATCGCCCCCTCGGCCAATATGACGGAAGACTTTCCCTATGGCAATGACACGGGCACCCGGGACAAACAGGGGCGGTCGATTCAAGCTTGCACAGCATTCACCGCTCCGGGTATAACTCGAGGCAATATGAGCCAAATTACAGGAAAGGGAAATGAATGGTCTCTGCTGCGTAAATGGCCTCCGCCTGTTCAGAAAATTTTTTTAAACAGCACGGAGCGCGCTTATTTTGATTTCGAACATCAGGAATCCATCGGACAACCCAACTGGTCGCTGCGTAAAGGCAAGCCCTCCTATCACATACATTCTTATGAATGGTGGTATGATATCGGAAGCATTGGACGCAGACTGGAATTTGACGAATGGCAGGAAAGTCAGGCCTGGCAGGCATTCAGCGCCTATGAATCCATGCGCAAAGAACGGCTGCTGGGATATGACGGTTTTTCATGGTGTTGTCTGCACGGCGGCCCCAACACGGCCACCTATTGGAAACCGCTCATTGATTTTTACGGTCATGCCAAGTTATCTTTTTACATCAACCGTATGGCATTTCAGGATGTACTGGCAGGCAGCGATAATGTCGATATTGTTTACGGACCGGACGACACCCTCAAGCCGGTGATTATGAATGTGGGGAAAGCGGTTTCAGCGGATTTGAGCATTGTGCTTAAAAACAAGGAAAATAAAGTAATCTATCAAACCACCTATAAATCCATTCAGCTTCCTAAAGGACGAACCAAAGTTGAACTGAATAGCTTCAATCTTGAAGAACTTCAATATAACGGATTTTGCAGTATTGAATATATTGTGATAACAAAACAAGAATAACAGAGGAAAACAGGATGAATTCAGTTACCCGCCGACGATTTATCAAAAACAGTTTTATCTCGCTTGCAGCAGGCAGCGCAATTTTCAGTGCATCAAAAAACCTTTCTGCAGGTCAAAACCGAAAACCGAATATTGTTATCTTTTTAACCGATGATCAGGGCAGTGTCGATGTGAATTGCTATGGTGCAAGCGACCTGATCACACCGCATCTGGATGCGTTAGCTGAACGGGGCACGAGGTTTTCCCAGTTTTATGTTGCCTCTTCTATCTGCTCCCCCTCCCGCGCAGCACTCTTAACCGGACGTTTTCCGCAGCGGGCACAGCTGCCCGGAAATGCCATCGGCGGTGACGGCATGCCTTCAAAACAAATCACTATGGCGGAACTGTTCAAAGAACACGGTTACCGGACCGGCATATTTGGTAAATGGCATCTGGGAACCGCCCTGCCTTTGGGTCCCAATGAACAGGGATTTGATGAATTCCTGGGTCATAGAGAGGGCTGTATTGACAATTATTCACATTTTTATTACTGGCGCGGACCCAATCGACATGATCTGTGGCGGGACGAAACAGAAATCTGGGAAAACGGCACCTATTTCCCGGATATCTGCGTCCGCGAAGCGACTCGATTTATCAAGGAAAACCGGGTGCATCCGTTCTTCCTGTATGTACCCTTTAATGTGCCTCACTATCCCATGCAGGCAGAGCGAAAATACGTCGATATGTATGATCATATCAATGATCCCCAACGCAAACGCTATGCAGCATTTGTCAGTATGATCGACGACCGCATCGGCCAAATCCTGCAGGTTTTAAAAGAGCAAAACCTGTTTGAGGATACCCTTGTTCTGTTCATGAGCGATCATGGACATTCCGTTGAAGAACGGGCATTCGGCGGCGGCGGCAGCGCCGGACCCTATCGGGGCCATAAAAAAACCATGTGGGAAGGCGGACTGCGGGTACCATGTATCATATCCTGGCCCGGCCATATTCCGAAAAACAGTGTGCGGGATCAACTCGCCTGCAGCATTGACTGGCTGCCCACTCTGGCGGATTATGCCGGAATCGGAACGCCGGATTGGAAGGTTGACGGAAAAAGTCTTGTACCAATGATTAATGATAAAAACGCAAAATCGCCTCATAACGTCATGCACTGGATGCTCGGACCGCGCTGGGCTGTGCGCAAAGGTGTCTGGAAACTGGTTTTTGATCAGGAGCTGTTCCTGGCCAATCTGGACCGGGATATCTCCGAACAATATAATTATATCAACGAATATCCGGAAAAAGCGGAAATGCTTAAAAGCCTGCATCAGCAATGGGCGGAATCCGTTAGTGAACAATAAATTAAAGAGGCAAACATGTCAAAGACATACAACCGGCGAACATTTCTGAAACAAGCCGCCAAAGGAACAATTGCAGCCACGGCATTGACTCTAAATCGTTCGATAGCCAATGATAAAAACGCTGAGGATCGTCCGAATATTCTATTCATTCTCGTCGATGATATGGGCTGGTCGGATTTGAGCTGTTACGGCAGTGAAATCAAAACACCCCATATCGACAAGCTTGCAGAAGGCGGCCTACGTTTCACGCAGGCATACAATACGGCCAAATGTTTTCCTTCGCGTGCTTGTCTGCTCACCGGTGTTTACGCCCAGCAATGCGGTATGGATGAAACGCATGCCGAGATCAAAAATGCGGTTACCCTGGGAGAGGTTTTGAAAACTGCCGGATACAGGACCCTGGCTTCCGGCAAACATCATGGTGATGAGAATTTGTACAACAGAGGATTTGATCATTATTACGGACTGCGTGACGGCTGCTGCAATTTCTGGAATCCGGGTGAAAAACGTCCCGGAGAACCTGAACCCGCTCGGAAAAGAGTCCGGCACTGGTGTGATGATGAAAGACACTATTACCCCTATACTCCCGATGACAATAATTTTTACACGACCGATGCATTCACGGACAAAGCCCTAACCTGGCTGGAGGAACCTGAAACGCAGGAAAAACCATTCTTTTTATATCTCTCATACACAGCGCCGCATTATCCGCTGCATGCATGGCCCGAGGATATTGAAAAATACGAGGGTGTTTATGATTCCGGTTACCAGGCCATTCAAAAGGCACGCTATCAACGCCAGATCGACATGAACCTGATTGATCCGCAGAAAACTCCGCTGCCTGATTCACCATTTCCCAAATTATGGAATGAGGTAAAGGGACTGGAGCGTCAAAAGGAAATAAAGCGCATGCAGATTTACGCGGCGATGATGGACCGGGTTGATCAAAACATCGGTCGTATGCTTGACAAACTTGACAAACAGGGCAAACTTCTGAATACACTGGTTATCTTTGCTTCCGATAACGGCGCCTGTGCTGAAGAGCTGAATATTCCCGGAGTATCAAAAGACATTAACGATTTTGGAACAGTAGGCAGTTACGAATCCGTCGGACAGGACTGGGCCATAGTGCAGAATACTCCCTTGCGATTCTGGAAAACTTACACACATGAAGGCGGCATCTGCACACCGTTGATCGCCCACTGGCCGGGTCACATCAGAAAAGGCGGATTTTACAGGGAACCCGTGCATTTTATCGATATAATGCCAACACTGGTCGAAATAACCGGAGCAAAGTATCCTGATACCTTTAAAGGAACCAGGATCACTCCCATGCAGGGTTCAAGCCTGAAACCCGCCTTTCAAAATTGTCCCCTTGATCGAGAAAAACCGCTGTACTGGAAATGGAAACAAGGCGGTGGCATGCGTGAGGGAGATACCAAAGCCGTTTTTTATAACAAAGAATGGGAACTCTATCATATTGAATCGGATCGAAATGAAACAATCGATCTGGCTCAAATGCGACCCGATGAGCTCAAAGAGATGAAGAAACGTTGGCGGAGATGGTACAAATCTGTCAAAGACAGTGTCACATCCATGCCGTGAAAAGTTGAATGATAATAAAACAGGGAGATATCATGAAACGAGTTGACAGACGTGAATTTATTAAAAAAGCCGGTCTTTTCAGCGCATCTCTGCTGGCAGTCGGATGCACAAAAAAACAATCGGTCAAACAACCGAATATCGTTTTTATCATGGCGGATGATATGGGCTATGGTGATCCCGGATGTTATAATCCCGATTCAAAAATCCCCACACCTCACATTGACCGTCTGGCTGAACAGGGTATCAAATTCACCCGGGCGCATTCACCGGCATCGTTGTGCATTCCGGCACGCTATGGACTGCTCACCGGACGATATCCGTTTCGATCGGAAAAGGAAATTCAAGGCTACAGTCCTCCTGCGCTCATAGAACCGGGCCGAATGACCCTTGCATCCATACTCAAGAAAAACGACTATCGCACTGCCTGCATCGGCAAATGGCATCTCGGATTTGAAAACATTGAGAATTTCAATTATGATGAACCGTTGAACGGCGGCCCCTACGACCTTGGATTTGACGAATTTTTTCGGCATGCACGCTTCACTGGACATTCCGCCTTATTATTATATTCAGGACAACAAAGTGGTGCAGGCACCCACGGACAGCATTGCTGCCCATTATACAGAAGGCGTTACCCCGATCCAGGGTGAATTCTGGCGGGCCGGCAAAATCGCCCCTGATTTCAAGCATGAGGAAGTGTTGCCGAAATTCACACAAAAATCCATCGAGTTTTTGCATAAACAGAAAAAAGACCGGCCGTTTTTCCTGTATCTGGCTTTAGCAGCTCCGCATACGCCCTGGCTGCCTTCCGAATCGTTCCAGGGACAGAGCAGGGCGGGAATGTACGGCGATTTTACCGCACAGGTGGATGATAACGTGGGCAAAGTGCTCAAGGCCATCGATGACCTTGGATTGACTGACAATACGCTGGTATTTTTTGTCAGCGACAACGGTCCGGTTTGGTACAAACAGGACGAAAAAAAGTACGATCACCAATCAACGTCTTTTTTACGCGGCATGAAAGCGGATGATTTTGAAGGAGGACACCGCATGCCGTTCATCGCCCGCTGGCCCGGACATATCCCGGCTGGAAAGACGACGGATGAAGTCATCTGTTTTACGGATATGCTGGCTACGTTCGCTGCTGTTGCCGGTGATACCCTGCCCCCGGATGCCGGTGAGGACAGCTATAATATTCTTCCGGTGCTGTTGGACAAGAGTTATCCAAAGCCCCTGCGCGAGGCGACTGTCATCGGCAAAGATGTTATCATCAAGGGACAATGGAAACTCATCATTGGTTCCGGTTACGGCGGCATTTCAACACGCTACTCGCCTGAACTGCAGGCCAAAAGCAAACGCGAAGAAAACAGCGGTAAACTGTTCAATATTGTAAATGATCCGTCCGAAACCCGGAATTTGTATGATGAATACCCGGATATTGTCAAACAAATGAAACAACTTTTGCAAACCTACAAGCAACAAGGAAAAAGTGTAACCCGATAGAAAAAGGAGTAACATGCATCGAAGACAATTTTTAAAAATGAGCAGCGCAGCTGCTGTATCAACACTGCTGCTCTCACAATGTGCAACTACTCAACGCCCCAATATTGTTTTTATCATGGTGGATGATTTTGGATACGAATCCCTGAGCTGCAATGGCAGTATATCTTATCAAACTCCACATATTGATCAACTTGCAGAAACCGGGGTGCGCTTTGAACATGCTCATTCGACACCGCTATGCACCCCGACGCGGGTGCAGGTGATGACGGGACAGTACAATTTCCGCAATTATACGGAATTCGGTTCGCTGCCGCCGGGAGAATTCACATTCGGTCACCTGTTTCAGCAGGCCGGATACAAAACCTGTGTTGCCGGCAAATGGCAGCGTCGCCGGCAAAATAGAGGACACAAAATATCGGGGAGAGGGAACATTGCCAAAAGATGCGGGTTTTGACGAACACTGTCTCTGGCAGGTTCAACACAAAGGATCGCGCTATTGGGATCCAACGATCATCGAAAACGGGGTATTGCACGAGAAGCTCCAGGGAGAGTTCGGTCCGGATGTGTTTACAGACTATATTACGGATTTCATCACACGACATCAATCCGATCCGTTTTTCGTCTATTATCCCATGGCATTGACCCATAATCCATTCGTACCCACGCCGCAGCAGAATCCGACCGATACGGAAAAGAATTCGGACGATCCCTCTCATTTTAAATATTTCGTCGAATACACCGATAGTCTGGTCGGACGTATTGTCGAAACATTGGATCGCTTAAACCTGCGGGAAAACACCCTGATTGTGTTCACCGGTGACAATGGCACCAAAAACACCGTGACGAGCCGTATGCCGGACAAGAGCATACGCGGCGATAAAGGCAATCCAACCGTCTATGGCACGCATGTACCTCTGGTTATAAACTGGCACAACGTGATCGCTCCGAATCAAGTCAATGAAAATCTGATTGATTTTACTGATTTTTTCGTGACCTTTGCCGAAGCAGCGGGTATTGAGCCGCCTGCGGATTTGCCGCTGGACGGCCTGAGTTTTCTGCCACAGCTTTTGGGAAAACCCTGTGAAACCCGGGAGTGGGTGTTCTGCCATTATGAACCCCGCTGGTCGCGATGGAAACCGGCTAGATTCGTACACAACAAAACGTGGAAGCTTTACGGCGACGGTCGGATATTTAATATCAAAAATGATCCTCTCGAAGAAAACCACAAGAATTATGAGGATCTGGATACAGCGACAAAACGAACCATCGATACATTCAAAAACGTCCTGAAAACTATGAAAGGAGCAAAATGATATGAATACAAGACGTCAATTCCTGAAAAACATGACCGGCGCTGCGGCAGCATTCATCGCAGCTCCATCCCTGCTGTCCAAATCCGGCAAACAGTCCCCGAATTTTATCTTTATTTTAACAGACGATCAGGGCTGGACCGGAACCTCTGCGCGCATGCATCCGATACGCCCGGATGCGGTCAGTGATTATTATATGACCCCCAATATCAAAAAACTGGCTCAACAGGGCATGCGTTTTTCCAATGGCTATAGTCCTTCCGCCTTGTGCTGCCCCACCCGCCGCAGTCTGCAGTTCGGACACACACCGGTGCGCCAGGGTGATGACGAGAGGTTTGCCAAAAACTATCCACCGGGAAATGACCGGTTAACCATCCCCCGTCTTTTGAAATCCATTGATTCCCGTTACCGGGCCGCTCATTTCGGCAAATGGGACCACCGCACTGAGCTGGTGCCGCAGGATATCGGCTATGACGACAGCGACGGCAATACCCGCAACACGCACGGCAGTATCGGATCTCCTTATACGAAAGAAACCAAATGGAAAAAATGGGTGCAATACTGGACCCTGAATGATCCCAAACGCATCGACACAATCACCACACGCGCCAATGATTTTATGGAACGCCAGGTGCGGGAAAATCGGCCCTTTTATCTGCAGCTGTCCCATTATGCGGTGCATGTGGCCATGCAATGCAAAGAAGAAACTCTGATAAAAAATGCGGATCGCCCCCTCGGCAACCGCCACCGCAATATCCCGTTTGCCGCCATGACCGAAGATCTGGATACGGGCGTCGGTCATCTCCTGAAAAAAGTGGAAGAACTGGGCATTACCGACAATACCTATATCATCTATATGGCCGATAACGGTGCTGTAGGCTGGTTTCCGCCCACAGCTGTCAACAAACTGTCGCATCATGACGATGTCAATGTGCCCAGTGAAAATTTCCCCTTGCGCAGCGGCAAATGGACATTGTTTGAAGGCGGCATCCGGGTGCCGTTCATTGTCAAAGGTCCCGGCATTGCACAAGGCTCTTTCAGCAGCGAACCGGTGGTAGGATATGATATTCTGCCGACCATCGCTGAGCTGGCCGGATATCGAAAAAAACTGCCGGATGATCTGGACGGTGTTTCCTTTAAATCATTGCTGGATAACAAAGGCAAGGGCGAACTGGAACGTACCCATGGCCTGGTGTTTCACCGTTTTGCGGATTATTATTTGCATACCGCCATCCGGGACGGCCGCTACAAGTTGATTAAATTTTGGAACATGAAGGGACATTACCAGGATACGCCCTTTTGGAAAAAGGGAAAACGGGTTCTGTTATTTGATTTGGACAATGATCTGAGTGAAAACCAGGACCTGTCCGATTCCATGCCGGAAAAAACCCGCGAGCTTGAAGAAAAATTAATGAATTATTTACAATCGGTAGATGCCGAGGTGTTGAAAAAATTTGGATGAATCAAAGAGGAAAACAATGGTATTGAAAATGAATCACCATTCTAGTCTACACTATACCTTTATTTTGTGTATAGCAATTCTGTATATTTTGGGCATGAACCCTTTATCGGCAAAAGACCCGGTCGATCTGGTTGATCCGTTTGTGGATTCAGCCAATTCCCGCTGGTTCTTTTTCTCATCCGCCTGCCGCCCCTTTGGCATGGTCAATCTCAGCCCGGATAATCTGGTTGAGGGCGCCTGGGGTAGCGGATATCGGTATAATGTCGACCATATTAAAGGATTCAGTCATATCCATGCGTGGCAGCTGGCAGGAATTTCCGTACTACCGGTTGTGGGCGATGTAGACCCGCGTCAGGGACCGCAAGTCTATGGTTCATCCTTTGCACATGAGCGGGAGAAAGCGACGCCGGGTTATCATCTGGTGCATCTGTCCGATTACAATATCAAAGCGGAATTGACATCAACAACCCGTGTGGGAATGCATCGTTATACCTTTCCAAAGGACAAACCGGCCAAAGTCATCCTCAATCTCGGCCGCCAGCTGGGTCCGGCAGAAATGATTGACGGCCAGGCTATCAGGATCAGTGACACAGAACTGGAAGGATATACCGTCAATGGTCCAACCATACGCCGTCCCAAATCCTGTCCTGTTTATTTTGTCATGCAGTTCAATCAACCGATAAAATCCCTGGACGCCTGGCAGCGTGACACGTGGTATACAAATATACAGGATGTATCAGGCGACAGCTGCGGAGCTTTGGTTCAATTTGGAATTCTGAACAAACCCCTGTTGGTCAAGGTCGGCATTTCTTATGTCAGTATCGAACAGGCGCGTTTGAATCTGAATAGTGAACTGCCGCACTGGGACTTTGACCAGGTAAGGCAGGAATCGCGTGATGAATGGAACCGCTGGCTGAGCAAAATCGAGATTCAAGGCAGCAGCCACAAACAGCAAACGCGATTTTACACCGATCTCTGGCATGCCCTGCAGGGCCGGCGCATCATCAGCGACGTGAACGGCAAATACAGTGACATGACCGGACCGGAACAAAGAATCCGCCAGATCCCGCTGGATGAGAACGGCGAGCCGAAATTCAATCATTACAATTCGGATTCATTCTGGGGCGCTCAATGGACTCTGAATACATTATGGCATCTGGTTTATCCTCGCGTAACGGAAGAATTTTGCAATTCCATGCTCATGATGTACAAAGACGGCGGATTGATACCGCGCGGTCCTTCCGGCGGCAATTACACCTATGTGATGACCGGCGCCTCGTCCACCCCGTTTTTTGTCAGCGCCTGGATGAAAGGGATCCGCGGCTTTGACATCAAAACCGCCTATGAAGGATTGCGTAAAAACCATTTACCGGGCGGCTTGATGAGCAAAGTCGGTTATGAACATGATACATTTATCGGCGGTGGTATAGAGGACTATATCGAAAAAGGCTATGTCCCCTATCCCCTAAATGAACAGCGCTGGGGATTTCACCAGGACGGCGCCGGACAGACACTGGAATATGCCTATCAGGACTGGACCCTGTCACAATTGGCAGCCGAGCTGGGTAAAGAGGATGATGCAGCCCTGTTTCAAAAACGGGCGGAACATTATAAACATCTATACGATCCTTATACCGACTGGATGCGGCCGAAAAACCGGGACGGCTCCTGGCTGATTCCGTTCGATCCGTTACAATATGATGACGGCTGGGTTGAAGCCACGGCCGCACAATTCACGTATTTTGTGCCGCATGATGTCAAAGGCCTGATTAAACTGATGGATACCCGGGAAGCGTTTACGGACAAACTCAATACCGCCTTTGAAAAAGACACACAGCATAATTTTGTATCCGTTAAAACCCGCGATAAAGAAGAAACAACAAGGAACCGACGACGCTATATCAATTACGGCAATCAGCCGTCCATGCAGCTGGCCTTTCTTTTCAATTATTCCGGGGCTCCGTGGCTGACGCAGTACTGGTCCCGGCAGGTCATTGACCGCGTGTACAGTGATGTAACACCGCAAAAGGGGTACAGCGGTGATGAGGATCAGGGATTGATGGGAGCATTAAATGTGTTGATGAAAATCGGTTTGTTTGAAATGCGCGGCGGCGCGGCACGTGAGCCGGTTTATGAAATCGGCAGCCCCATCTTTGACCAAATCACCATCCATCTTGATGAACGCTATTATCCGGGAAAAACATTTGTGATAAGAACAAAAAATAACAGCAGAGAAAACCTGTACATTCAATCCGCAGAATTGAACGACCAGTCCCTGAACAAACCCTGGTTTTATCATAAAGATCTGGTCAAGGGCGGTGAATTGGAATTAACCCTGGGAGCCGAGCCCAATACAAACTGGGGCAGCGGTCTTGACAACGCACCGCCGTCCATGTCAGATGAAACAGAACAGTAAAAAGAGGAGCATATGTTTAGACTATACCTGTTATTCATTATTTTGTTTTCAAGCACTTTTGATTTATATGCGCAACTGGAGATCCCGCAATATAAAAAACAAAACCGGAATGTGATTGCAGACGTTGTAAACGGGGATACGCCCAGCGCCCAGGATTATTTCCAAAGTTATCTTCAAACACATGCCGGTGATCTGGAATCCATGTACGGACTGGCCCTGTGCTATTCGGTGATGAACAAACCGGATTCGGCCGTGTTTTATGTGCAGCAGGCCCTCAACCATGGACTGCCCTTTGGACGCTTTTTAGCCGGTCCGCGTGACCTTTTTAAAAGCCTGCACAAGCATCCGGATTTTAAACGTATGATCAAAGAGCGTGATATTGAACTCGTTCACGGTCCCATGCTGGGAAACGTCACGGACCGCAGTGCTTCATTCTGGGTGAGAACATTTAGGCAGGTACCGGTTCAAGTAACTGTATCGGATCATCAGGGTAACGTCATTCATTCACCGGTGGTTAAAACAAACCCTGATCATGATTATACGGCAATTCTGTCAGTCAACACCCTTTTGCCGGATCAAACCTATCATTATCAACTTTCCATTGGCGGCCATTTGCGTGAGGAGCGCTATACGTTTCGTACATTTCCGGCCGAGGGATATCCGGCACAATTCAGCATCGGATTCGGAGGCGGCGCCGGTTATACACCGCCTTATGAACGTATGTGGAACACCATAGCATCAAAAGATCTCATCGCATTTCTGCTCCTGGGCGATAATGTTTATATCGATCACCCGAAAATACCGCAAGTACAGCAGTACTGCTATTACCGCCGGCAATCGCGGCCGGAATATCGCTCCTTTGTCAGTTCGTCAAGCATTTTTGCTATCTGGGACGATCATGATTTCACTGATAATGACGGATTCGGCGGGCCGGAAATCGATACACCATCCTGGAAACGACCGGTCTGGAATACCTTTAAAAACAACTGGATCAATCCGTATTACGGCGGCGGTAAACCACAGCCGGGCTGCTGGTTTGATTTTTCAATCGGTGATGTTGATTTTATCATGCTGGACGGTCGGTACTATCGCATGAACCCCAAAGTCGAGCATCCCTCTCCCCCGTCCATGCTGGGTGAAGCACAGAAACAATGGCTGTTTCAGCAGCTTGCATCCTCCAAGGCCACATTTAAAGTTATTTGTTCCCCGGTTCCCTGGGCCCAAGGCGCCAAACCGGGCAAAGTGGACACCTGGGATGGATTTCCGCAGGAACGGGAAGACATTTATTCGTTCATCGAAAATCAGAAAATCGATGGAGTTATTCTGTTGTCAGCGGACCGGCACCGTTCCGATGCCTGGAAAATTGAACGGCCGGATGGATATGATTTTTATGAATTTGAAAGCTCGAAAATCAGCAATATCCATACCCATGATGTGTTACCGGCTTCACTGTTCGGATATAATGACAAATCCTCTTTCGGCCGGTTGAATTTTGACACCACAAAAGACGATCCCGTCGTCGCTTATAGCGTATACAGCATTGACAATGAGCTCGTGCATAAAATCACCGTTAAAAAGAGTCAACTTTCTTTTCAAAAATAAAAGGATACCATCTCCGGAGGAAAAAAATGCAACATCAAAATCGACGATGTTTTATGAAACATTTGACGGGACTCACTCTGGGCGTGTCCGGCGTCCTGTCGCTGCTCGGTAAAAGCAATGCAAAACCATTAAAACGTCCCAATATTCTGTTTGCCATATCCGACGATCAATCGTGGGCGCATACCGGCGCAAACGGCAGCCGGATTGTCAATACGCCCAACTTTGACCGCGTGGCCCGGCAGGGCACCCTGTTTGAAAACGCATTTTGCGCCGCTCCGCAGTGCAGCCCTTCCCGCGCCGCCATTTTAACCGGACGCAATATCTGGCAGCTTGAGGAAGCCGGCACACACGGCAGTTACTTTCCCAGAAAATTCACGGTATTCACAAATCTCCTGGAAGAGGACGGATATTTTATCGGCTACACCGGCAAACCCTGGGCCCCGGGCAACTGGGAGGATGCCGGATGGTCACGCAATCCGGTCGGACCGGAATATAATGAACACCGCCTGGAGCCGCCGTTTAGCGGCATCAAGGACTTTGATTATGCAAAAAATTTTAAAGAATATTTATCAGAAAAGCCACAAAACTCTCCCTTCTTTTTCTGGTTCGGATGCAAAGAACCGCATCGTGAATATGAACCGGGCTCAGGACTGGAAACCGGTAAAAAGCTGAAAGATGTCAAATTACCGCCGTTTTTTCCGGATCATGATTATATCAAAAGCGATATTCTGGATTATGCTGTGGAAATCGACTGGTTTGATCAACATCTCGGCAAAATGATTGATCTCCTCGAATCCCGCGGTGAACTGGAAAATACCCTGATCGTAGTGACCAGTGACAACGGTATGCCGTTTCCGCGCGCCAAAGCCAACATGTACGAATACGGCACGCGTATGCCGCTGGCAATCTGCTGGCCCGGACAGATTCCGGCCGGACGCAGGATCAAAGATATGGTCAGTTTCATTGATTTTGCTCCCACATTTCTGGAAATCGCCGGACTCACGGCTCCCAAAGAGATGACCGGATCTTCTTTGCTGAATATTTTGACCTCCCACAAACAGGGGTTGATTAATCCGGAGCGCGATCATGTACTGACCGGCAGGGAACGACACACTCATGCGCGACCGGATAATCTGGGCTATCCCTGCCGCTCAATTCGAACGCATCAATATTTGTACATTCATAATTTCAAGCCCGAGCGCCATCCGGCCGGGAATCCACCGCCGGAAGATGTCCAGCTTGATATTAACACACCCGATTTAAAGCCAATCGGAAGTGGATATAATGATATTGATGCTTCACCCAGTAAAGATTTTATCATTGAGCATCAATATGATCCCGGTGTGGCGCATTCGTTTGAACTCGCCTGCGAAAAACGCCCCGAGGAAGAGCTGTATGATATCGTCAATGATCCTGCCTGTATTGTCAATCTGGCAGATGAACCTGAATTTCAATCCGTGAAACAAGGTTTGCGAACACGGCTGGACAAAGCCCTGACCAAACAGGGCGACCCGCGCCTGCATGGCAATGGCGATATTTTCGAAAGTTATCCCCGGTTCGGGCGCATGCGCAATTTTTCGGGATTCAAGGAAAGAGGTGAATACAATCCAGAGTATCAATAATTAACAGGATGATCACAGTATAACGCAATTTTAATAAATCTTATAAATGACCTTTAATCACGACTAAAAACAAGAGACAGGTATGACTAAATTTTACAGACAGAGTTGGATCACGAGTATTGGCATAATTCTCATTTATATTTTTGCTGCCAATGCCGATGCTCCCGTTCCCCGCCCGGAACACCCCAAACCGCAATTTAAGCGGAGTGCATGGCTGAATTTAAACGGTCAATGGAATTTTGCATTCGATTTTGATGAGGTTGGGATTGAAGAAGAATGGCAGCGCCATCCATCCGTTTTTCAAAAAACCATAACCGTGCCGTTTTGTCCGGAAAGCAGACTCTCGGGTATCGAGTACACGGATATAATTCCGGCGGTTTGGTATCACCGTTCCATAACTATACCGGAAGAATGGCAGGAAAAGCGGATATTTCTGCATTTCGGAGGCGTGGATTATGAGTGCCGCGCCTGGGTCAATCAAAAGCCGGTTGGGCGACATTATGGCGGTGCAGTTTCCTTTGAATTTGAAATCACAGATGCCATGATAGAGGGCACAAACGAAATTGTTGTCTGTGCCACTGATCATGTTCGTTCCGGAATACAGCCTGTGGGAAAACAATCAAAACTCCCTGAACCGGATAGAGAATGGAGCGGCAAATATAACCGCACCACCGGGATCTGGCAAACCGTTTGGCTGGAGGCCAAAAGTCAGAATTTTATTTCCAGGGTGTTCATTTTCCCGGATTTGGACCAATCCCGGTTTGTGTTTCAGCCGATTTTCGACAAAAATAATCGCAACCTTGAACTTGAAACCACCCTCCATACGGAAAACGGAAAGATGGCCGCTCAAACCACAAGCCGGGCGGAGAGCGGTGTCCCGTTTTCGTTGATCCTGGACAATCCGCAGGTCTGGAGTCCTGATCATCCCCATTTATATGATATTTCGTTTAAATTGATCGAAAAAAACAAAATCATTGACGAGGTGCAAAGCTATGCCGGACTGCGTAAATTTCATACTGAAGGCAACAGACTGTTTTTGAACAATGAGCCCTTTTTCCTGCGTTTTGTTCTGGATCAGGGCTTTTATCCGGATGGCATATGGACAGCGCCAAGCGATAACGACCTGCGCCAGGATATCGAACGGGCCCTGGCTGTTGGATTTAACGGCGCACGTCTGCATCAAAAAGTGTTTGAAGAACGCTTTCATTACTGGGCCGATAAACTCGGATATTTGACTGCAGGTGAATTCTATGACAAAGGTATGGATTTCGGACAATCTCAGGCTATCCAGAATCATCAGCGGGAATGGCGTGAGGCGGTAATGCGGGATTTCAACCACCCTTCCATTTTGTTCTGGACGCCATTTAATGAAACAAGCAAAGAAGCCCAAAAGCATCCGGAAGCCCACCGCCGCGCGGTTCAATCCACGGTCGATTTGACCAGGCTTTTGGATTTGACCCGGCCTGTTCACGATGCCAGCGGCTTTGCGCATGTGGATACAGACATCTATTCCAGTCATACTTATCAGCAGCATCCGGATACACTGCGTAAAGATTATCATTCACTGCAATACGGCAGGTACGAGGGCGTGCAAACGCGGGATCAATATTCAGTTCCTTACGAAGGTCAGCCTTTTATTGTCGCTGAATACGGTGGAATTTTCTGGGACGAGGAAGCAAAAATCCCTTCTGATCCCCGGTACTGGGGCTTTGGTAAAGGAACCTATAACGAAGTCGAAAAACGAAAAAGACAGGGACGATGGTTTCAAACGTCAAAAAAACCCACAAAAACGTTGTTCCTTGATCTGTTAATGGAGCAGACAATGGCGCTGCTTGAAAATCCATATATATCCGGTTTTTGCTACACTCAGCTCTATGATATAGAAGGAGAGGTCAACGGTATCTACACCTATGACCGTAAATTAAAATTCGACCGTGATAGACTGGAGGCCATATTTACTGCACCGAACGTTATTTATCATCAATAGGTGTCAGGTAACTCTCAAAGGACTGCTGAGACGATGATTTCCTTTCTTTATATCGGATTGTGACAAGCGTTTTTTGCAGCCTTTCTTAGCGGTATGGACGGTTTTGGACTCGTAAATCATAAATTCTGATCACAACTATTATTATTTTAATTAACGAAAAGAGGAAAAGCAGCTATGAAATCTATCGTCATGTCTTTATTACTGTTCACGAGTGTTTTTGCATTCGCCGGACAGCCGGAGCTGGTTCAGGCCACCACCACCCCGGATACCGTTTCGATCGGTGATTCCGTCACAGTTGCAGTCGAGTTCACCGGCAAACCATCCGATCTGGATAAAGTATACCTGGTCGTGCGCGGCCATGAATACGACACCCAGCCGTTTTACTTGCAGCCCCGCGAATCATTGGATCAAAACGTATGGACCGCCAGGGAACCGGTTCCCTATAATGCATCGGCAGCAGTGTATCATCTCGACATTAACGCTATTGACAAGGGCGGCAAAGAGATTGTGACCGAGGGATATAAAGACAATGTCAGCGGCAAGGCAGGCAGTATAGATTTGACAGTCACCTATTGATATTATCGACTTTTCATCTCATTTGTGGCTCTATAGAAATGACAAATATAAAAACATCATTTCAAATCCCCCTCTTTTTGGGAGAAAGATAATTATTTCAAGAAAACCATGCAGTACACCGAGGTACTACCACAAATCAATATCCGGATCAATTCGGCGGTAGGCTTTGATTTGCGCATTAAAATCGGTTCGATAATAGCCGCTCACCTGAAAAACAAGTTCGAAATAATCGGGCATATGATTGTACTTTTCGATAAACATGGTTTTCAATTCCAGT
The DNA here is from genome assembly GCA_034521575.1 of candidate division KSB1 bacterium. Taxonomy (NCBI): domain Bacteria; kingdom Pseudomonadati; species Candidatus Zhuqueibacterota bacterium. The sequence goes on along the minus strand of JAXHMJ010000002.1, from coordinate 560,511 downwards.
AACTGGGCGGGATTGGTGAGATATTTGGCCACGCCCATGGTTCCGGTGGATGTGAAACTCGAGATAATGAGCACACTGTTGGCATTCGGCCCCGGCAGATGATAGACAATACTGTAATCATTGTGATGTTCTTTGAACGAGCCGGCGTGTTTGAAAATCAACGTTGAATCTCCGCTGCCCATTTTGGCGATTGCCAGTTTTTGATCCATATCAAAATAAAAACTCAACTTTTGGGTCACATCCTTGAAAACACCCAAAGATTGATAGTATCCCAGATAAATGATATTGTTTTTCTTGAGGTCTCCCGGTGTGATGGCCTGGGAACGCTGTAATCTGAAATTTTTACCGGACTGTGTGAACAAGGGCTGAACGTAAACCAGCGGGCCGATACTGTTCATCGTAAAACGGCCAGGTGCACCGGCTGGACACAAGTCGAACTGAAGCGATGGATACTGCTCCTCAAGTTGCTGCAAATCAGTCTCATTTTCAACAGATCCCAAACGGCTGAGTACCCAGGTGTCCAGTACAGGATCATATTTTTTGAAATGAAAGATTTCTGCCAAAGCAATCAAAGTTGGAAAGGAAGAGTCTAGAAAATTGGACCATATGGGATAGTGATCCAGTTTTTGCGGAAACGGCTTGACCTGATTGATTAATATTCGGTTTTGATTGTACAAATAAAGGCTGGAGACGGCCAGGAGTATGATAATCAGAACGGCCAGCCCGGCAATGATTTGAAGCACATGTGTTTTGGAAAATCGTCTGGTTTTTGCATAACGGATGAATTTTAGCGAATAATGTCCGGTAGGTATTTTAACCCGAATCTTGTCATGTTTTCCTTCATTTTGATAATACTTTGCCAGTTTTTTGCGCAGGTGATAGACATTAACGCGGACGGTGGTGTCTTCATTTGTATTGAATTTCCCGTCTTTGTTAAACACATCAAAAGCAATAGAGTGCTCGTGAGGGATTTCGCCTTTGATAGACGCATTAAACAGATATGTTAACAGTTTCTGATGTTTCTCAGAATGTTCAAAATCGGCGCTGGACAGGATTTTTTTTAAAATATCTTGTTTGGCGTTTTTATCGAGCATAGTCCATATTTCCAAGCTTAACTTGTCCTTAAAATATAATGGTAACGACTTGGATACGCAAGATAAAAAATGAACCGGTTTAAAAACAGGTGTTCAAAATCACTTTTTAACCGTTTTAAACGGTTGATTTAACAGTTTATTACTTGGTTTCAGCATTTAAATCCATTAATTATAGGGCAGTTCAAATTACCCGTAAATCTTTCACAGGAGGTGCAGTTCTTGACAAGGGTTTGACCTTTAATTCTAAATTATAATCATTTCAACAGGAGGTTCACATGAGAAATTGGTTTTTTGTTCTGTTGCTGGTTCCATTTGCTTTGTTTTCCGCAGAGGTTCAGGTCGAACCGGGTGACGCGACACTGAGCGCCGCTATAGCAGCTGCGAATAACGGCGATGTATTGGTGCTGCAGGACGGCGGCGAGTACCGTGAAACCGATCAGACGGTTCTGCCGATTGCTGTCGACGGCATCGAATTGACCATCAAGGCGGAAGACGGATACAGCACGCGTCCGGTGATTTCATTTCCCGCCTTCCCAAGCGGAGGTAACATTGCGGCAGAAACTTTTGGATTTGAATTGTCCGATTGCGATTTCACCGTTCAGGGTCTGGAATTTGACTGCGGCATGGCCGATACCAGTCAATATAAAGCGCTTGCTGCATTGTTTAACATCAGTTGGGAGACCACGCTTCAGATGATTGATAAATTCACCATTGATGACTGTTTTATTCATCATTTGTTCTGGCCGTGGGGTCGTGTTGTACATGGTGAAAGCGGTGATCACGCCAGTGCTTTTGTCGGAATTGATTCCTGCATCGTCACCAATTCTCTCTTTTACAAAGCGCCCAAAGCAATGACCACGAAAAATGCCATTCTCAATTTTCTCTGGGTTGAAAACAATACATTCTGGCAAAGCGACCGCAAATCGATTCGTGCGGAGGATCGGGGCAACGGCAGCAATCCCGAGATTCATATTCTGCACAATACTTTTTATGCGCTGGGTGACAGAGCCATGCAATTACGCTATTCTGTTGAAGACCCCAACAGCATCACGATCAAGAATAATATTTTCGCCAAAATCGTCGGCGATTTGGGCGCAGAACCAGGCGGCGACAATGTAAAAGATCCGATTCAAATCCGTGATAATGAAAACACGATGGTCGAGTACAATCTGTTTTACATGACGGATGCCATTAATATTGCGGACAGCACAGACGCCAAAAACAACTGGTGGGATGTGGACCCGAAATTCGCCAACGCGCCGTTGGCATTGGATCCAGGGCCGGACGCTGACTTCACGCTCGCGGAAGATTCACCGGCTTTGGGTGAAGCGGATGACGGCACAGCCCTGGGTGATGTACGCTGGGACCCGACAGCAACGGCTGTTGCATCCGAACCGGTATCAACACCAAACGGCTTTACCCTGAAACAGAATTATCCGAACCCGTTCAATCCCGCAACAACCATCGAGTTCAACCTGTCCGAGAGCGGATGGACCACATTAACGGTACACAATACTTTGGGTCAGATTGTCTCTACACTTGTTGATGAGTCATTGAATGCGGGCAGCCATTCGATTCAGTTTAATGCTTCTGATTTGCCCTCCGGGATTTATGTTTACCGGATTTCCGCTGGTTCACAGGTGGCTGAAAAGAAGATGCTGCTCATAAAGTAAAAACAACAAGCAGGATTAATTACATTGACCGGATGCCGGTTGATGTCACAGGGCATAAACAGCAGACCAGTCCATAGGACTGGCTGCTGTTTGATGCAAAAGCAGGATAGAATTATCGTCAATCAAGCTGATTTCCACGATTTATTGTGAACGCCATCTGATTTATTTTTTAAACTTAATTTTTCTTAATGCAATGGATGGCAGCTCATGACAAAATCATGTGCACACATGGAGGAGTACAATGGGATACAAGACAAGTAACAGACCTTATGTATTGTTTTCGGTTCTTGTCATCGCTTTGAGCATCTGTTTTCAGGCTGGTTTATTTGCAGCCACAACCGGAAAAATTGTCGGTATCGTTCGGGATGCGGAAACCAATGAAACCCTGCCTGGTGTGAATGTGGTGGTGTCAGGTACGCGTCTGGGAGCAGCCACTGATCTTCAGGGACGCTATGTGATCCTCAATGTCCCGGTTGGAGTTTATGAGATTTCGGCATCCATGATCGGATATGCCAAGCTGGTTAAAACCGATGTTTTGGTTTCCATGGGGCGCAATACCACACTCAATTTCGCCCTGAAACCAACGGTGATACAGGGCGAGCAGGTGGTTGTATCTGCCGAACGAGATATTATGCACACAGAGATATCATACAGCCAGGAAGTGGTGACCAATGAACAGATTACTGAAGCACCGGCAGTGCGGCAGCTGCAGGATTTTGTCACAAAACAGGCGGGTGTCTCCGGTGATCTATCGATTCGCGGCGGGTCCGCGGACCAAACCGGAACCATGGTGGACGGATTCACATTTGTCAATGAACGCATGGGAACCCCTAAAGCCTCCATCCCGCTTAGCGCTGTTGAACAGGTTTCGGTGATCAAGGGAGGCTATAATGCGGAATATGGCAATTTCCGCTCCGGCATGCTGGAAATTACCACGAAAAAAGGTGACAGAAAGCGTTACAGCGGTCGTCTTGATGCGTCGATGAATGTTCCGCATATGAAACGGTTTGGAAAATCACTGTATGATCCTTATAATTTTCTGCTGAGACCCAGAGTGGATCCACAAATCGCTTTTATCGGAACCGATCAAGCCTGGGCGGATAATCCATACGTATTGGCACAAAACGCCACCTTTGTCGGCTGGAATAAGCTGGCACAGCTTTACAATATGGGCAAATCTGAAGCGGAACAGGCTGCGCCGCTGGATCTGTATCTGTGGAACGCATGGATGCACACAACCGAACCGCCATTTGAAAAACTGGCAGAACTGGGATATGCGGTGCCGGAGGAGTTGCAGCAGAAATTTAAAGACCATACACATGAACCGGAAGGCAGTCATTCCGACTATAATATCGATTTTGGGTTCGGCGGTCCGATCCCGGTTATCGGCAAGTATCTGGGAGACGCCACCTTTTATCTGTCACACAATTCAAATGAATCCTATTATACCCAACCCAACAGTCGTCCCAGTATCAATAAAAACGTTTCGACTTTGACCATCCAGTCCAATCTATCTAAAAGCCTGAAACTGACGCTGAACGGGTTGTACAGCGAACAGTACGGCATGTTTTACGGATCAACCAGCAACTGGCGGCAATCGGGTGTCATCGGCAACGCCATACCCTTGAATAATATCACGAATGTGACCGCGGGCAACGAAATGTATATTTTCATGCCCGGCTATTTCAGCCCCATGGACAATTATACTTCTCTTTTGGGTCTGAAATTGACCAAAACAGTGAATCCGAAAACATTCTGGAACTTTTCCATCAGCGGAGAGTCGCATAAAACTGAAGCCTATCCGACATGGGCCGAGTATATTGACCTGGATGACTTTTTAAGAATAAGTGTAGACGAATTCCATGAAAACTACAGCAAACGCAGTTCAGAGCCGGTTGCTGAATTTGGTCCGATCAAAGTCAATGAAATGCCCTATTATTACAGTGCGGGTTCGGACATTGTGGATGATTTTGCACACAATCAATGGAACCAGCCGTTCGGCACTACGGACCGTCGGTTTTCCAGAAAATCACCCGCCTGGTTTGACAGCACCCAGGTGCAGACCATACGTTTGAAATTCGATATCAACAGTCAATTGACTTATCACCATTTGGTCAAAGCCGGTATTGACGCTAATATCACGACAAATTTTGAGCACCGGGTTCAATCATATGTCCACAATAATTTCGGCGGACACAATGTATTTAAATGGAGCAAAAAACCCTTTTCCGCCGCCGTATATGTACAGGATCAGATCACTTATGAAGGTGTGGTGGCCAACATCGGTCTTCGCTGTGATTATTACGATCCCGGCGGTAAATGGCCGCAGGGTGATCCGTTCAGCGCTGATATTTTCGGTATTCATGCTGAAAGTACGATTGAGGATTACGGACTGAATGAATTCGAGGTCTGGGATTCGCTGGGAATCATGCAGCCGGTGAGAACACATTTTACTCTGAGTCCGCGTCTTGGACTGTCATTTCCGGTGACTGAGCGTTCCAAATATTATTTCAATTACGGGCATTTTCGCTCCCTGATCCCCTGGCATGAACAATATATTGTCAGAGCCCGGCCCATGAAATGGGGCGTTCAGGAACTGGGCAATCCCAATCTGGCCCCGCCGCGCACGATTTCCTATGAAACCGGAATGGAATATAATTTACTCGACCAGTTTTTAATCCGTATCAGCGGTTATTATAAAGATGTGACCGGCGAACACGGCAGCGTTCATTATGAAAATGAGACCGGTTCTGTGATGTATGACAGTTATCTCAATAATAATTATGAAGATATACTGGGCGCTGAAATCAGTGTGACCAAGAATTACGGGCGCTGGATTACCGGATGGGCCAATTTTGATTTTCTGTACAAAAAATCAGGTCATGTTGGACGAAAAGCGTTTTATCAAGATCCTTCAAAAGAAGAGCAATTCGGACTCTACCAGGGGCAGGAAAGCACCCTGCTGCCGCGTCCGAGTTTCAGAGCCAATGTCACCTTTCATGTGCCCGAACGGTTTGGTCTGAGGATTCTGGGACTGCACCCGCTGGGCGGATGGCTGATCAGTGTGATGCCCATGTGGCGCGCCGGCGGATATTTTACCTGGAATCCGCTGGGTAAACTGCACCTGCAGGATAATTTGCAGTGGCCGGATTACCACAAAGTGGATGCCAAACTGGGAAAAGAATTTGAAATATCCGGACTGCATCTGGAGGCCTATATCAATGTCACCAATCTATTTAACAACAAGCATATGATTATGAATCGTGGATTCTGTTTTGACGGCAGCGGTGATCAACAGGCTTATTTTTCTTCTCTGAAACTGCCCATTTATAATTCCTCCGATTTCGACGGATTACGAGTTGCCAATCCCGGATTGTATGAACCCGGAAAGGACAAACCGGGTGAACTTCGCTCGGATGAAAAGCCGTACATTAATGATCCGAATAACAGTCTGTGGCTGTTTGATCAACCGCGTGATATCTGGTTCGGCCTGTCTTTGCGATTCTAAAGCATATGATTTTAATAACCGCTTTGAAAGGAATGATGAGGCCGTATTGTAAAGCGATAATGAAGGAGATAAAAATGCGATATAATTTTATACAGATAACACGGTTTATCTTTTTGTGGATGCTGTGTTTCAATTTAGCGTCAGCGCTGTTTGTTTCCCCCGTCCACGCCCAGGATAGTCAGACCGAACTGATGAAAACGGGTCGAATCTGGGCTGTGGTTAATGTACCGGGAAATACCATGGGAGCCGTCAGCAGCGGCTGGTTTCCGGCAGAATTTAATGTCTACGCTTTCGGACAGCATCGGCATCTGTTGTCAGGAGGAGCAAAAGATGTATCCATCCATATGTATGATTACATACCTCCCGACGGAGAGGTTTACCCTCAAAGTGTTTGGGCGCCGGTTATCGCAGAAATCGATACCCGCCCCAATATGGTAGAACCGCTCAAAAGTTATGTGCGCTATGGTTACCCAGAAAATCTTGTCAATGATGAGCATGTTGGTTCCAGTGTATTGGGTGAGGTCAATCCTGATGAAATGATCGGCAACAGTGACCAGATTGTGACCAGCACATTCGATTATCCCAATGGCGTACGTGCAGAGCGCAAGGTGTTTGCGTTTCATAATCAGAATCATGACGATTATATTGTCGCAGACTGGACGTTCACCAATGTCACACATCAGGTGAGCTATGCTGAAGAACAGACATTCAAGAACGTTGTTCTTTCGCAGGCCTGGGATGAAGCATCGCGTGCCTGGGGAACCGTTCCGGAACCTGAAGGATTGAGTCCCGAACATTATTTATGGTGGCATTATTACGGCGCCATGTTGGCTGACAGTCAGCGGGTCTATTATTACTACCATGCTGATGATCCCAAGCAGAGCGGTGATACCATGGGCAATCCCTGCTTTGGTCAGGAAAACCGGCTCATTCAGCCCGGAGCGCCGTTTTGGGGATTTCTGCATGTTTCGAAAGAACCGTATTCAAATCCGGCGCAGGATGTGGATGATCCGGTTCAGCCGATTACGACATTCGTTGCGAAAACCATCGGCGGCGGCAGCGGTGATTACTCTCATCCGGATGAGCGAACGTTTGAGACGTTTTACGGCGCTGAATCAGACCGACATCCAAAGCCGGATTCGCCCGCAGGAACGCATCATCATATTAACAATGATGAATTTGGAAACCCTGATTTTCAGGCATTTTCCCAGATGGTTTCTTTTCATTCCGGCAACCATGTGTACGCGGCCATAGGGCCCTATGATGAATGGGCGCCAGGTGAACAGATCCGCTATGTGTATGTGGTCGGAGAATCAGGACTTTCAGTGCAAAAAGCAACCGAGATCGGCAGGAAAATGCTGGATCAGACACTGGAACCGCCGCAAGGCTTGCCAGATCCGGAGACAGGTTTTTTCCCGGACAACTTTGCCTTTCCGGAAGGCGCCACACCAATGGACCTCAATAAAGACTTGTGGCTGAGCACAAGTATTGATTCGGTGCATAACGCCATGTACCGGGCGCGCTGGAATTTTGAGCACGACTGGAAAGTCCCCTCTGCCCCACCGGCTCCGAATATGCAGGTCAAGCCGTTCGGCGGCTATACCAAACTGACCTGGAGTTGTCCTGAAGCTGAAGCGTTGTCGAATTTTTCCGGCTACCGAATTCTGCGCCGCAAATCCAATATGGACACAGCGTCTTTTGATGTCATCGCCTCCCTCACACCGGATGAATTACAACGACTGGAACATACCTACGAGGATGATGATGTTCAATTTGGTGCTTCTTATTATTACTATATTCAATCCGGAATAAGAATCTCGGAAAACAACATGAACGCCCTGCCCGAACAGCGCGGTAAAATGCTTTGGAGCGGCCGATCCTTGTTACCGACGCCGGTTTCTGTCAAACCCATGCGCGGCGGCACAGAGACATTGAAAGATATTGTGATTGCGCCGAACCCTTACAATATCAATGACCCCCGGGTGATTGCCCAGGGATGGACGGACTATCGCGGCATTGTATTTTTCAACCTGCCGGCTTTTTGTGAGATCACGATTTATACCGAAGACGGCGACAAGGTCTATTCGTTTGTACACGACAGTCCTTTGGAAATTGGTTCGGCCTATTGGGATATGCTTACGGATTATCAACAGGTGATCTCCAGCGGGGTATATATCGCCACGTTTGAGAAAAAGGATGGTGAAGTGGCGTTTCGTAAATTCGTGGTCGCTCGATAATTGCGCAAACGAAAGCTAAAGGGAGACTGGTAAAATGAAAAAACTGGTAAAAAGATCTATAATCATCATATTTTGTTTCGGTCTGTTTTCCGTTCATGCCCAGGTCGGAATAAAAAAAGTCGCCCAGAGCACCATGGGATTCCTCAAAGTGGGTGTTTCGCCAAAAGCGGCTGCAATGGGCAATGCGTATACGGCAGTGTGTAATGATGTAGAGAGTATGTTTTACAATCCAGCCGGACTGGCCGAGATACCGGATGCCGGTCTGAGTGCATTTTTATCGCAAACACAATGGATTGCAGATATCAACTATCTGGCCGGAGGTTTGGCCCGCAATTTCGGTACTCTGGGAACGTTTGGAATCAGTTTTTTATCCGTGGATTACGGCGATATCCAGGGCGTGGAACTCGTGTCCTTGTCCGATCCCCAGGGCTACCGGTTGACCGGAAATCTGGATATCGGTGCATACGCACTCGGCCTGGCCTATGCCAGGCGCATCAGCACACAATTCTCCATGGGAGGACTGGTGCAGTATGTCGGTCAGAATCTGGGAGATTCCAGGCTGGACAACGGCACGGTCGAAAATTCTGTGGACAAGGTGATCTTTAATTTCGGTATTAAATATCAAACAGATTTCAAACGTTTTCGTTTTGCGATGGCGATCCGAAATTTTTCCACCGATGTAAAATATGAAGAGATCAGTGTACAGATGCCCATGGTGTTTATGGTGGGTATGGGCATAGATGTCTTGCAGGTGATCAGTCCGGATTACCAGGGTGATCCGTTTTTGATTTCTGTTGAATTTTTGCATCCGAATAATTATACCGAACGCGTGAACATTGGTAGTGAATACACACTGATAGGGGTGTTGGCGCTGCGCGCCGGTTATGAGTTCAACCGGGATCTTGCCGGTTTTTCAGCCGGATTCGGGATCCGGCCCGAAATCGGTGGTAAACTATTCGAACTCAGTTACTCGTATTCAGATATGCAGGTGTTTGATGCTGTGAATCGGCTGTCGTTTACGTTTGCGCTATGATTCGATATTAAAGGAATATTATTGAACTGTCAGTCAGGTTGCTGAACATGATAAAGCAAGATATTATTTTTTAATTTTTATTGCAATTGAGGATCAAGATGAGTGAAAAAAACACTTCACGTCGCCATTTTATAAAAATAGCGACCGGAATCATTCCATTTGTTTGTTTATCTTTGACTAAAGGTCAAACATTACAAAAAAGCAAGCCCAATATCATTTTAATCATGGCCGATGATATGGGGTATGAATGTTTAAGCTGTTATGGTAGCACATCTTATTCGACCCCGGAATTGGAACAAACTTGCAGGAACCGGAATTCAGTTCATGCATTGTTATTCCCAGCCGTTGTGTACACCTTCGAGGGTACAGATCATGACCGGACAATATAATTTCAGAAATTATACAGGCTGGGGCACTCTTGATCTGCACCAAAGGACTTTTGGAGATGTCATGAAAAAAGGAGGTTATGCCACATGTCTTTCAGGTAAATGGCAGCTTAAAGGTGATTTAAATGCTCCGCAAAAGGCAGGTTTTGATGAATATTGTTTTTGGAATATTGGTTCTGGATTTGCCGCAATAAAAGGATCACGCTACGCAAATCCGACTATCTATCAAAATGGCAAAAAATTAAAAAATCTGGAGAACAAATATGGTCCGGATGTGTTTTGTGAATTTGCCACACGTTTTATAACAAAACACCGCAATGATCCATTTTTTGTCTATTATCCCATGGTTTTGCCTCATCGTCCATTTCGGCCTACACCTGATAGTCTTATAAATTCAGAGAACACTGGCGCTTCTGAAAGGAGCTCAAATCAGAACTTTGCCGATATGGTTGCTTATGTGGATAAAATTGTCGGATGCATTGTTGATAAATTAGACACACTTGGTATCCGTGAGAATACATTGATTTTATTCACAACTGATAACGGAACGCATGAACAAATTGTTTCAAAACTCGGCAAGGTTTCGATTCGAGGTGGTAAGGGGCAAACAACAGATGCAGGAACACGTGTGCCTCTTATTGCAAATTGGAAAGGCCATACTCCAGAGGGTATGATCAGTAACGATCTTGTCGACTTTACAGATTTTCTTCCGACCGTGGCTGAATTAGGCGATATTCCGCTGTCCACCGTCATTCCCATCGACGGGGTCAGTTTTTTTCCACAGCTTTTAGGTAAACAAGAAAATCCACGTGAATGGGTATTCTGCAGTTTTAATCCAAAAAAATCGGGTTATTCGAATAAAGAAATTCGCTTTGCTCGTGATCAACGTTGGAAACTTTATGATAGCGGACAGTTGTTTGATATTAAAAACGATCCATTGGAAAGTCATCCTGTTTCAAAAAATAATCAGACACCAAAAGCAACCTCAGCAAGACAGAAATTGCAAAAGGCTCTCGCATCTTATCAACATGTAGAGTATTAGAAAAAAACCTGGAATTTACTTTAACGGGATAAATATTTTATGCAATATCGGGAAATTATATATATTCTTTCAAGTATAGTTATTATAATAAACTTCAAGAGAGAAAAGCCTTTTTTTGATATTGTTGACAAACCTGATATTACAGAAATAAATCAATCATATATTTCCATGCCCAGGCCGCTCAGGCCCTGTTTTCTGTTAAATCTGCCTGTCGGCAGTGTTCACGCCGGAGGATGGCTGAAAACACAGCTCGACTTAATGACAGAAGGATATACAGGCTACCTTTATGAAATCAGCCCCTATCTGCAGGAAAACAGCGGATGGCTCGGCGGCGATGAACGCGGCTGGGAGGAAGCGCCGTACTGGCTTCGCGGATTCTATGATCTTTCGGTGTTGACCGAAAATTCACGGATTGATTCAGTTGCTGATAAATGGATTGAAGCGGTCATCAATTCTCAGCAGAACGACGGCTATTACGGCTCTGAGACGAACAAACTGATTGTTTCAGAAGCTGTGAGTGACTCGATGACGGATTTGTGGCCGCATATGGTAATGAATGATGTGTTGATCAGTCATTATGAAGTGACAAAGGATGAGCGGGTTATACCGATGCTGACCGGCTTTTTCCGGTATTGTGCTGATTTGCCTGAGGAATTGTTTCTTTCCCGATTTTCGTGGAATTTTGAAAAAAACAGTCAATATCTTGATAAACATTTCAGTTCAAAACAGCGTGTCCAATTGGCACGTGCGGGTGATTTTATACCGCAAATCTATTGGCTCTATGCTCGTACAAAAGATGAATGGCTTTTGGATTTGACTCTGAAAATTTACCAAAAAATCCAGCCACCGCTCAGCCAGTGGCTGGATCATCACAATGTTCATTTTATGCAACGGTTCCGCTATCCGGCACAATTGTATACATTGACAGGTGATGAGTATTATCTGAATCAAAGCCGCTATTTTTATGATCAGATGATGCAGACCTGGGGCCAAATGCCGCGCGGCGCTTTTGCCGCGGATGAACGTATCAGAATCGGTAGAATCGACCCCAGACAGGGATTTGAATCCTGCGGCATTGTGGAAGGTAATAAAAGCTTTTATATCCTCGGTGACCTGACCGGGAATATTGAATATGCGGATAAAATCGAAGATCTTACGTTTAACTGGCTCCCGGCTTGTCATACTCCGGACTTGAAAGCGGTGCGCTATTTTACAGCTGCCAATATGGCCTATTCCGTACGTGATATGGATTACCAGAAACAGAACAGACAGAGAAAACCCTTTCACGGAACGTCTGTCTTTGCAGCCAATACCCATCGATGCTGCCTGCATAATACGGGCATGGGCTGGCCGTGGTTTGTCAAAAATATGTGGAAGGCATCAGCGGATAACGGATTGATCGCTTGGTTATACGGACCGAACAAAGTTAATGCCAAAGTCGGTGAATCGGGTGCCGATATCCAGGTTATCAGCCGCACGGCTTTTCCCTTTTCGGATCAAATTCTGTTCAAATTTGATTTGGAAAAAGCAGTCCATTTCCCTCTTTATCTGAGGATTCCGTTATGGGCGGATCGATTAATTCTCGTGATTAACAATGAACAGAAATTGATCAAAGATGAACCGGGACGATTTATCAAGATTGAAAGGCAATGGCGTGACGATGATGAAATTATGTTAGAGTTCAAACCCAAAGTCACACTGACTCACTGGCCGCGAACAAAAAGTGTAACCGTCAATCGGGGTCCTCTGAGTTATTCGGTGCGCATCCAAGGGAATTGGATTAATAAAATGTCCGGTGCGTCCGGATGGAGTGATAATAAATGGGAACTTTTACCGGCATCTGACTGGAATTACGGTCTGGTCATCGATAAAGATATTCGTATCCATATCAAAGAGCAAATCCCTGATCAGCCCTGGGATGAAAAATCCGTACCTGTTACCCTGAAAATTCCGGCCCGAAAAATCCCCGGCTGGAAGGCGTCTGTCAAACATACTGTTGATCCCCTGCGTCAGGGACCTGTACACTCTGATGAAAAAACCGAGTGGATAGACATGATACCCATGGGAGCGGCGCATCTCCGAATAACCTGTCTGCCGGTGATATCAAAAAAGCAGGATGCCCGGTATTGGCAGGATATTCCTGATCCAAATGAGTTTATGCTCGAACGAATCGGTGACTAATAAATTATTCGATGTTCATGTTATATATGAGCCGACCTTTTTGTATGATAAATCGGATATCTGATGATGACAGAAAATTCTTAGGAATGATCATGAAAAAACGAAAACAGCGGTCCCGGACATTGAGCGACTTGATTTGCTTCCTGGTTTTCTTATTGTTTGTTCTTTCGAGTTGCGAACAAGCAGAAAACAGGACATTGCAGATCGATACTATTGAATTATACCGTGTGGATGTGGAAAAAGCCCGCCATTTCAGTCACAGTACATGGCAGAACCGTCAGCATGCATTTTTAAAGCTGTCAGGAGACGGCCATGCCGGCTGGTCTGAAACAATTGCGGATAAAAACAACCCTGATCTTGATATTTGCGAATGGGGTCACTTTTTGCTGGATCTGAAAGGAGCATCCCTTGATGAGGCCTTTGCCATTTTGGAACAGCGGCGCATGGACAGTGCATGGGACAAACGTCAGCTGGAATTCACGGAACTGGCGTTGATCGATCTCGCAGCGCGTACTGAGGGCATATCAGCAAACGAGTATCTGGGTTTGACCGGTGATGAGCCGGTCTCCGGTTTGTTTACCATACTGGAGGATAATCCAAAAAAAGCGGCAGAGCAAGCGCAACTGGCCAAAGAGCAAGGCTTTACCAGTCATATAAAGGTCAAGTTATTCGGTGATCAGCAACCTGGACCAGCAGGTCGTTGAGCAGGTTCGGAAAGTGATGGGTCCTGACGCTTTTATTCTCGGTGATGTCAACCGGGGTTATACATCCTTTGACTCGCTGGATGATCTGGCTGTAATCTTGAGATCGTTATATGATCACGGTTTGGATGCCTGTGAGGACCCGGCTGAATTGATAAACCGGCAATGGGTTGAGCTGCAGGAAAAAGTAGACGGTCTCGCACTGGTTCCGGACCGGCCAACCCGGACTTCATGGCTTGCACTGGAGAGTCTGATCCCCGATATGGGGAGATATTATAACATGCATCCTGCAGGACTCGGCAGTATTCGACACATGATACAGGTCACTGAACAAATCAAACAATGGGGCCATGGCATTATGATTGGCGATGCAAGTCTGATCGGTCCCGGCTGCAGTGCCTGGCAGCAGATTGCCATAGGTGTAGGCGCTTCGTGGGTGGAAGCGATTGAAAAACCCCAGGAAAGTGAGGTGTTTTTAAAAGCCATCATTTCAAAATCGACATTTCAAAAACACGGCCTGATTACCATGCAACCCAAACCGGGTTTCGGGCTTGAAGTGGATGATCAGTTTTTAAGAAAAATGGCTGATGACTATTGCTCCTTATAAGGCTGTCCCGGATGGTTAATAATTTAATATGATTAAAGGATCAATAATGAACTCAACATGCAGGACTTTTCGCAGAGCTGCCGGATTTTTACCACTTTTGCTTTTTCTAATTGCCTGCACTGGAGGCGAAAAATCGGAACAGATTGATCCCCTTATTGATCCAGGCGCTGTTGATCCATTTGAACAGGCCAAAGGCGACCTATTGTATAAAAACCCGATGTCTGACTCTGTTCTGATGGCAGACTGGGTCATGGAAGGTCCAGGACAATTAGAATTCAAAGACAGTTGGATGCACATGCATGCGCACGACTGGCATTGGATTCAATGGATTTCTACTCCCGGTCATCATGTATTCTGGTGTCCCATGGATTTTCCGGATCGTTTTATCGCCGAGTGGCAGGCCCAAAATATAAAACCCAAAGCCGGATTATGCATTGTGTTTTTTGCGGCACAGGGTGTCAACAGCCGGAGCATCTTTAATCCGGCATTGCCGGAACGCCAGGGCCGATTCAAATCCTATATCAACGGCCGGATCAATAATTACCATATCTCCTATTATGCCAATGCGCCGCACAATCCCGACCGCCGCAGATCGCATCTGCGCAAAAACAGCGGCTTTCATCTGGCTCAAATCGGCTATGAAGGCATCCCGACAGCCTCTAAACGTATTCATCATATGAAATTAATAAAGGACGGCGGACATATTGTCATGTACGTGGATCACAGATGCATCATCGACTGGACCGATGATGGACAAATCGCGGGTCCGATGCTTCGGAACGGCAAAATCGGATTCCGTCAAATGCGCTGGTCGCATTTCCGCTATCGGGATTTCAAAGTATGGAGCATCAAAGATTGAAACGTATTCAAAAGAATATTTTGCGAGGTCTTGCCGCCGTTCCCCTTGTGTTGCTGGCGATATTTTTCATTTTCACCTTATTCCTAAATCAGAGTAACAGGCATCCTATTAACAAAGGCAATATAGAGATCCCGGACAAGCGCACCTATGTCCCCAGACCAAACTCGGCATTACAGCAGCAGCTGTTTCACTATTGGACGGATTTCGACTTGTTCGAGTGGCAGGACGGTGAAAAAGTGGATGTCAAAGTCCCTCGAATTGTGCTGAGCAATCTGTTGCTCGGCATCCGCATCGATGAAATCAATCAGTATCTGATGCGGCAACAGGCCACCGGGGTATCCGGGTCACGCTGGTTGTTGAATCCCAAAGGCGGCTACAATTTCAACACCGCGGGATTTACACCCCTGTTGTATTTATTTGATGAAAAGCCTGATCGTCTGTACCCTCAAACCCGAAAGCACCTTATCGATCATATCCTGACTATAAAAGGAAATGGCTTCAGCCGTAATGTTCCTTTTACATGGATACAGGATTCGGAAAATCATATTCTTATGACAGGGAGTTCAAGATATCTTGTAAACCAATGGATGTGGAATCACGGCTACAAGCAGCGCGAATACAACAACAAAGAGAACGGCGTGAAGAAAGGGTTGGTCAATTATTTACGGGAAATTAAAGAATGTGGATTTTATGAATACAATTCCGATCCTTATTTGGGCTATACATTCTGCGCGTTGCTGAACCTTGAAGCCTTTGCTTCAGGTGAGGTTCAGAAACTGGCGCGCAAACTGCTTGACCTGGCAAACTGGTATTATGCGCTGGGCAGTTTTAAATTCAAACATTTTCCGCCGTATCGCCGGTTGTTCCGGACAGATTTTCGCACAGGCCTGAAAGTGGATTATCATACCGCCATGATGAAGGTCTGGACAAGTTTTTATACAGATACACTGGATTTACAAATTGAACGCGGACAACATCATGCATTATGGGCGGCCATGCTGCCGTATCGCCCCCCGGACAAGGTTATAGACTGGACATTGAGCAAACCTCTCCCCTATTTCGTCAAAATCGGACACGGAACCAATTCCTGTCCCGAGATTTATTCCGGCGATCCTCATTATTTGCTGTCAGCCGGCGGCGCCAATCAGGGCAAACGCTCTCTGATCGTGGCCAAACCCATTACTTTGCTGCTGGATGACAATGCAAAGACGCTGGAGCAAACCTTTCACATGTCAGGACCCGGCCAGCAGATGTTGGACTGGAACAACACAGGTGTCTATAAACGATTTGCGTGCACGGCGGGACCGGTGCAGGTTCCGAACGCCTATCATCCCGTGGAAACCGATGAAAACTGGAGTATTTACCGGATTGCTGCAAATCGCCTGCTGGCGGTCTATTCTCAAACCGGATTTGGGCATTTTTTACATCCATCATGGAAAAGATGCACAAAAGCTGCTGAATGCCCTCAATTCAGCCAATCCGGAAAGAAAGCAATTATACACTGAATTTCAATATCCGGATGAAATTAGGATTGGGTATGATTTGTCAGTCGGCACACGACCGCTGGGTGATTACCCGAATAAACGGTGTACCTGTGCAGCGGCACTTTGATACCTGGCCTGCGATCGATGGCGATATCAACTATATGAAAACAAAAACAAAATCGACAATTCTGACTAGAGGAGATTTAAAGTGAATCCATCATCCAGACGTCAATTTATCCGTTTCATGGGAATAGGAACAGCATCCATGTTCCTGCCGCTCAGCGCCTGCGGCCGAAAAAAACATCCCCCGAATATTCTCTTGATTATGGCGGATGATCTGGGTGCCAAAGAACTGGGTTGTTATGGACATCCGCACCATCAAACACCGAATCTGGACAACCTGGCAGAGACCGGTATCCGCTTCCGTACCTGTTACGCCGCACCAGTGTGCAGTCCCACTCGAGTGATGCTGATGACCGGTCAATACGGATTCAGAAACGGTTGGACCGATAACCGCTATCGCGTAGGTGGAGCCGGGGATTCGGAAAAGGCACAAATCGGTGATTATCATATTACATTTGCGGATATCGTTCCAGGAACAGGGCTACCACACAGCGGTCGCCGGTAAATGGCAGCTGCCGGGGCAACTTCCGACCCTGGTTTATGATACGGGATTTGACAAGTATTGTATCTGGATGAACGAGATACCGGATTCTATCGAGTATTCAGGTGGACTGGAAAAACCAGGGAAACCTTCGAGATTCCATTATCCCGGTATTTTACAAAACGGAAAACAGCTGCAGACAGAGCCGGATGATTACGGTCCGGATATGTATACGGATTTTATTATTGATTTTATGAAAAACGGCGGAGACCAGCCGTTTCTGGTTTATTATCCCATGTGTCTGACTCACTTGCCCTGGGATCCCACACCGGATCAGCCAGATATTCAGAACGCACCTGCCCCTGAACGGCTCGCGGCAAATGTTGAATATATGGACAAAATGATCGGACGTCTAATTCAGGCTTTGGATGAATCCGGACTGCGTGACAATACTATCATTCTATTCACAGGTGATAATGGCACAAAATATAATGGCAAGTATACACCGACCGAGCTGGGTGCACGCGTTCCCATGATTGTGAATGCGCCGAGACTATTGCAAAACGGTGTGGTCAGCGATGAATTGCTGGATTTGTCGGATGTCATGCCCACGATTGCGGATTTCACCGGCGCTTCCCTCCCGACTGATCGGGTGATTGACGGTCACAGTTTTGCCCATATTGTCAAAGGAGAGCCGGGGCCGGTGCGGGATTGGTGTTTCAGTTTTCTTTCCGATAAACGTGTCCTGCGTGACAAACGATGGCTGCTGGAATATAACAGTCCGGATGAGTTTGGCTATTTTTATTACTGCGGAGACAGCCGCAACGGTGAAGACTATAAAGAGGTGACCCATTCCAATGATCCGAAGGTGATTACTGCCAGAAAGCGGTTTATTAATATTTTACGAAACCTGCCCGCACCGCAGATGACCGGAACAGAAGCGGATGAGTACCGGCAAAAAATGATGCAAAAGATGAAGGCTTTGCCTGAACGTCTACGGCGGTTTTGTGCGTGGATTGATTTTGATTTGCCGTATGATGATTACTAGGCATCACTTTATTAGAAAGGTTGAATAATGAATTTGCATGTAATTAGTAAAATATCAACTCTGGTTCTTAAAAACGTATTGATCTTTTTCTCTCTGGCTTTTCTAACAGGCTCTGTTTACGGTGATACTGGAAGCACGTATGTTATCGATCTTAGATGTGAATATTTCGATGAACCGCTGGGAATCGATACTCCGGAACCACGCTTTTCATGGATCATTAAAAGTCCGAAACGGGGCTTTATGCAATCCGCATTTGAAATCCAGGTATCAAAACAGAATAATTTTTCAAATTCACATGAGCTCTTTGTCTGGAATAGCGGAAAAGTTCATTCTCAAAAATCAATAAATATTACCTATAAAGGTAAAGCATTAAAAAGCGGAACAACTTACTACTGGCGCGTCCGGGTTTGGGATGATGAAGGACATACAAGTCCATGGAGCAAGGTTGCTTCTTTTCATATGGGATTACTGGAACAATCCGATTGGAAGGCCAACTGGATTGCTTCAACCGATACTAAAGATCGTTCGCCACTTTTACGGAAAGAATTCACTTTAAAAAAAGTTAAAAAGGCTTTCGTTTATGTCTCTGGAATTGGAAATTACGAGCTCTATTTAAACGGCAAAAGAGTCGGTGATTTTGTTATGGAGCCTGGACCTAGTCAACACGAACGCCGAGTGTTATACATGACGCATGATGTCACTAATTACCTGAAAAGCGGTAATAACGCTATTGGACTATGGCTTGGAGAAGGCTGGGGAGCCTATAGTGTAAGTGATAGCAGCCGGTTTTATCAAAAGGCGAAAGCTATCGGTCCGTTTGACAGACCAACGGCCATTTTACAGCTGGATGTGATTTTATCATCAGGAGAGGTGCAAAGAATAATTACGGATGAGACCTGGAAGACCTCTTCAAGTCCGCTTACGTATAATAATTTTTTTGGTGGGGAAGATTATGATGCCCGACTGGAACAACCCGGTTGGAACACTCCCCACTTTGAAAAGAAATGGGAGCCTGTCCTGATAAAAAAAGTGAAAGCCCAATTGTCAGCTCAATTATGTCCTCCGATGAAGGTAATGGATGTATTAAAACCCATTAAAAAAACACATCCACAGAAGAATATCTTTGTCTATGATTTTGGTCATGTTTTTGGCGGATGGTTCCGTGTGGCTGTCCAAGGAGAAAGCGGGGTCCGGTTGAAAATTCGCGGTTCGGAAACATTGGGAAACAGTAAATTTCCTCAACCATTAAATAAAAACCTGACTTTGAATTTTTCACGAAAATGTTTTCGGGAATGTCAGAGTCAGTATATATTACGAGGTGATGGTATTGAAGTTTATGAGCCAAAGTTTTATTATAATGGTTTTCGATACTTGCAAATTGAAACAGACCACCCGAACGCATTGGATTTTTTAAGTGTTAAAGGCTGCATCATACATTCTTCAATAGAACAAACCGGATATTTTGAATGTTCTACAAAAATATTAAATGATATTCATAGAATGAGTGTGGGAACATTCAAGACGATTTTTCAGGGATTGCCTGGCGGCAATACAAATGATGAAAAGTACGCCTGGACCGGAGATGCGCATCTGTTTTTTGGAGCGGCTGTCCAAAATTTTGACATGGCCGCATTCTGGACAAAGTGGTTGACTGATGTTGCGGATGCACAAAGTATGTTTAAATCAGGGGTCGTACCAAATGTAGCCCCGCATTATCATAAAATTGTAAAAGAGAAACCGCTTAGAGCAACAACCGCAGCTTGGGGAGCGGCTTATCCAATTGTTGCATGGGCGACATATCAATATTTTGACGATGAACGAATCCTGGCTGACCATTATAAAGGCATAAAGCGATATTGTGATTACTTGACATCAATTTCCAGAAACTACCTTATTAAAGGTAAAATAGGGGATCATAATGCGCCGGGAATATCTCCACAAGGGGAATATATAGATCAGGGAAAACCTTTATGGACAGCAAACTTGGCTGAATCGGCTTATTACTTTCGTTGCATTCATATTCAGAGTCAGATTGCGGGTGTTTTGGGAAAAAAAGCTGAAAGCCTGAGATATGCAGAGTTGGCCGAAAAAATTAAATCCGCCTTTAATGATAAATATTTTGATCCGGAACGTAAGATCTATAGAGGTGGAACACCTGCCCCAGGGTTTTTCCCTCTACAAGCAATAAATTTAATCCCTTTACAAATGGGACTAGTGCCGATAGAATACCGGCAGACTGTCTTGAATCATGTCATAAATGACATCAGTAAAACACACAATTACCATCTTTTCACCGGAATTCTGGGAAGCAAAGCCATGGTGGATGTGCTGCCGAAATATAAATATTCCGATGTGCTCTATAAGGTGGCCACACAGAAATCATTTCCTGGATGGGGATACATGCTGGAAAATGGCGCAACAACATTGTGGCAGCACTGGACAGGACACAAAGGCGATCATGCCCATGCAATGTGGGGAGTAATTGACGAATTCTTTTTGCAAGATCTGGCAGGAATAAAATCACCGCTAAACGACGAAACTGCCATTGGATATAAAAATATTGTAATAAGACCTTCTGCTGTTAAAAATATGATTTCTGCAAATGCATCAGCAAAAAGTGTCCGAGGAAGGATTGTCTCTGATTGGAAGAGAGATGAGAATAGATTTACTTTAAAGGTTCAAATACCAGCAAACAGTTCTGCAACTATTTGTGTACCGCGATTCCATTTTTCTGATTATCAGATCAAAGAAAATGATAAAATTATTTGGGAACAAGAAAAGTTTATACCCGGAACTGAGGGTATCTATCATGGTAAATTAAATGGAGATTATATTGAATTTTCAGTTGGTTCAGGCAGATATCAGTTTCAGTATGAGCCTGATATATAAAACCTTCAAGTCCTTTAAAAAATGAAATCAAAAAAATTATTGATAAAAAGGATGAATTACAGCAGTATCAGCATTGAATAAACTGCAAAAATTATGCATAGACTGGTAGTAATCCAACTTTTTAAATCAACGGATATGCGCTTGAACCGGAGCAGGGCTATTACAAGTGGACCAGCCTGGACTCTGTTGTACAAGGACTGAGAGAACGAGGAATGAAGCTGTTTATTACATTCGATCGAGCTATGGCAGGGCGAGTGCGGTTATCCTTCGGCTGCCAATAGTGCGAGCTGGCAGGGACGCGGACCCTGGTGTGAATATATTCAGGCCAAATGGCTGCTGCGGCGGTTTATGGTGGATTTATATCAGGATATGCCGGTATCGATCTATTTCATATTACGAGAACCACCGGAAGATGAACGAATCAATGCCAAAGAACTGCTGCGGTTCCCGACCCTGGAACCCAAACCTGCTTTTCGGGCCCTTCAACATGTAACCTGTCTGTTTAACCAGGATTTGAATCAGACTCATGATCTTGAATCCAATATTCAGGTCATTGACACCGGCTTTTTTTACGGAATTCGAGGAGAGTATCCGGAGAGTTTCGGCGTTCCCTATGCCAACGCCAAAGCGCCCACTCCTGTTGAATTGTTCAGCATAGAAGGAAAAAGCGGACAGGCTGTCGTTTATTGGCTGCCCTGGCGCATGCAGGAGATTATCAGTCCGGCAAAAATTAATCTGAAACTGCATACAACGATCAAAGAGCCGGAATTGGTGGATATGCTCACCGGGACTCTATGATATAAACTATAAAAAAACGGCCGATTCTGTTCTTTTCACAGAACTTCCGCTTACGGATTATCCGCTGGTGATTATTGATAAAAAAGTGTCAAATAAATATATCTGATAATGAGGAAGCATGAAAACAGTCCATCGTGCGGCAATTATAAAAATATTGATCGTATTTATTTTACTTTTGAATGTCAGTCCGGGATTAACTCGTGTTGACATGGATATCGATTGGCAGGCATTCATGTCGCGCCATGACATGGTCTGGAAAAAACTTCCGGTCAACTGGAAGCAGGCACCCTGGTTCGGCAACGGTCTCATCGGGTCTATGATTTACAAAGATGGAGGAAAAAATCGATTCAAAATGCAGGTGTTTCGCAGCGATGTACAGGAGCACCGGCCGTTTACTCAGGGTCATTCCGGTTATACACGCGCCCGGCTGCAGATCGGATCATTTTATTTTGAGCCCAAAGGACAAATTACCGGCTGCGACTGGCGGCTGGATGTGTACAATGCGCAATTGACCGGTACGATTACCACCACAAAAGGCCGGATCAATATCACTCATTTTACGCATACAAATGACATGATTCTGTACACTGAATTGACCACAACCGGTGATGAATCATGCACCTGGACCTGGGAACCTTCTAATGCCTGGCCGACGCGGCGCGGATTTGCTGATTCTAAAAAGAATTTATCCAATTCGCGTGAAAAGTATCATTCCCACTATCCAACAAAAGTTTTTGACCGAAATCCCGATCCTGTTTTGAAATCTCATGGAGATATACAGGTTTGCCTGCAAAATCTGAAACACGGCGGACAGCACGCCACGGCCTGGACAGACGTCAGAAAAGGGAACACACAAATCCATCTGGCCAGTATTGCCAAATGCTGGCCTAAACAGGTGCAGACAGCAGACACGGACGCCATTGACGAAATCGAAGAAATTTTGACAATTGCGGATCGCCGGACGTGGAAACAAAAGCATTACAATTGGTGGCACGATTATTATTCCCTCAGTTTTGTGTCATTATCCGACACCCGGATTGAGACCGATTACTGGACGCAAGTGTACAAGCTGGGTTCAGCTTCGCGTCCTGATTATCCGGTGATGGACACGCCGGGACTCTGGGCTGTGCCCACAAAATGGCCATTCATCACCTGGAATCTGAATATCCAGTTGTGTTACTGGCCGTCCTTTCCGGCCAACCGCATCAGTACAGGAGAATCCCTGATTAATAATCTGTGGAAATATCGGCAGAATTTGATCAAGAATGTGCATCCGGAGGACTGGCAGGATGATTCGGCCGTGGTTCCCCTGAACACCGGCATTGATATGGAGCAATGGTGGAATGTGGACAACCGTTCCAGTTCTACCACACTTGGCAACCTGGTCTGGACACTGCACAATGTGTGGCTGCATTATCGTTATACGATGGATAAAGAGCTGCTGCGGCATAAACTGTATCCCCTGTTGAAACGCAGCGTCAACTGGATGATCCACCATCTGGAGGAACGAAACGGCACTCTGCACCTGCCACCGTCCAAATCACCTGAATATGGCATGGCGCCGGACTGCAATTACGATCTGGCTCTGCTGCGCTGGGGCTGCGAAACATTATTGAAATCTGCAGACCGTTTGCAGATCTATGATCCGTTAATCCCGGAATGGAAAAATGTGCTGGAAAATCTGATCGATTTTTCGATGAATGAAAACGGCTTTATGATCGGCGCCGGTGTTCCCTATGACAAACCGCACCGCCATTACTCGCATCTGCTCATGTTTTATCCTCTATATCTGGTCAATGCCGAGCAGCCGAATACCCGCGATTTGCTGTTAAAATCCGTACAACACTGGATGTCGTATAATGAAAACCTGTTCAAAAAGACCGGCGAATGGGGAGATATATCTGCATATAGTTTTACAGGCGCGTCTTCTATGTATGCTTCACTGGGCGACGGAGAAAAGGCATTAGAGTATCTGAACGGTTATATCGAGTATCCCGATGTGTTCAGCAACAGTCTGTACGGCGAACCGGTGCGCTACAGCAACGGTCCCACACTTGAATCGCCTCTGTCGGCGGCCCAGTGTGTGCACGATATGCTCCTGCAAAGCTGGGGAGATAAAATCCGCATTTTTCCGGCCGTTCCTGCAGCCTGGGAAAATGTGGTGTTTCATAATTTACGAGCTCAGGGCGCTTTTCTGGTCAGTGCTGAACGTAGCGACGGCAGAACCCGATGGATATGCATTAAAAGTCTGGCCGGTGAACCCTGCAGAATTGCCCCGAATATCAGCGATGGTATCAAAGTAAAAGGATCGCGAACATTTTATGTAAAGCGGGTATCACAGGATGTTTATGAAATTGACTTGAAACAGGGAGAAAACGTTTTAATATATCAACCCGGAACCCGTCCGGATGTCAAAATTCAGCCGGTTCCGGCTGAACCGTCGCAACACAACGGATACGGATTGAAATAAAGAGACGGATTATGCATAGAAACGATTTATTACCAGGACAGAATTTTAAAGGCAGCAGGACAATTGCCGGTGGACTTTTCGCAGCTTTTTCTAAATATCAAAATGTAAACTGCATAGATATTATTAATAATTGAATTCTTTTTCAAATTTGATAAAGGAGTACCCATGACAGAAAAATCCAATCTGACAAGACGCAATTTTATCAAAACAACAGGCGCGGCCGCAGCTGCGGGAATCATAAGCGCTTTACCTGCAGTCGCCAGAGAAAATTCATCACAACGTCCCAATGTGGTATTTATTATATGTGATCAAATGCGCGGCGATGCCATGGGCTGTATGGGCAATCCCAACGCCCGCACCCCCAATCTGGATCAGCTGGCCAAAGACGGTATCCTGTTTGAAAACGCCTTTGCCAACGGACCGGTTTGCGTCCCGTCCAGGATTTCCATATTCAGCGGCCAATATCCGCATCAACACGGCACATTGACCAACAAACCGGCCAAATTTATCGATAAAATTGACGGATCCCTGCTGCAGCATTTCCATGATCATGGCTACAAAATCGGATGGATCGGTAAAAATCATACTCTGACCGATTCTTTGATCAACAGTCTGGACACCTGGATCGAACGCAAACGCGAGTCCTTCCGCCGGTATAATAAATATGTACCGCCCTGGTGGCACAGTGACATGTTGTGGCCGACTGAGGAGTGCAATGCCCCCAGGAACACCCGGGATAGTATCGAGTTTATCAAACAATGCAAATCTGATCAGCCGTTTTTTCTGCACATCAGCTATTTCGATCCGCATCCGGCATATTTTGCGCCGTCTGAATATGTCAGCAAATACTGTTCACGCGATATTCAGCTGCCTGAATATGTGCCGCCGGAAAATCTGAGTGAACGTCTGGCTGAACATGCCCGCGCCATGCATTTTGACCGCATCAGGGATTCGGATCTCACGGAAACCATGCGTTATTATCATGCATCCGTGGAATGGGGTGTGGACCATCAGGTGGGACGCGTCATCGAGGCTTTAAAAGAGCAGGGATTGATGGATAATACTATTGTGGTGTTTACCTCGGATCACGGAGATTTTATGGGCCAGCACCGCATGGTTCGTAAAGGTGAATACCTGTATGACGCACTGCTGCACGTGCCCATGATCTGGTACGCACCCGGATATATCGAAAGCGGGTTGCGGGTGCCGAATCTGGCTCAGGGCGTGGATATCTTTCCCACGCTGGTGGATTTGGCCGGCGGCGCGCCTGATGAAAATCTGTCGGGACGCTCGCTGAAACCGTTTTTAACAGGTGAACCGCGCGAGGAGCCGGAATATACCATATTTGCATCCACGGCCTATAGTGAACTGCCGCCGAATTATTTCGAAGATCCGGAGCCGTTTATTCCGCCCAAAGAGGAGGATCCGTTTCATTCGCGGGTACAGAATCTGGTATCCAGACCGAAACAGCGCTGTGCCATGGCGCGCACGCGCGATTGGAAACTCATTTTAAATGAAAACCGTCCGCCTGAGCTGTATCACATGAACGGCGGCTGGATCGAGCGGAAAAATGTGGCGGACAACAAGGAGTTTGCCGCGATACGCGGGAAACTGGAAAACCGCATTCGGGAGACCTGGGCATGGTAGGTCAATTAAAAATAAAAAAATCGAAAATGTTTTTCGGACTTTTATGGTGTACTTTATTTATCAACGGAATCTTGCCGTCTATGAGTCAAGCCCGGGACAGACTCTTTTTGGATTGGCCGGCTGATCCACATCCAAAAGACTGGACGGTGCGCGGTTATGCCTTTGGCACCCAGACACCCAATCCGGAGATGCGCCAGCGGGCGGCCGTTCCTACTGATAATCAGCAGCAATTCCAGACCGGCGAGATGATTTCACCGGGATTTGTTTTGACTACGGATTATTTACGGGTCACCTGTTCCGGGGTTTATCATCCCACCCGGTGTGCGGTGCGCTTGATCGTGAGTTAAACATGCGTGCGATCTTGTTCACCGGAGCCGGGCTCGGGCTTTAAAAAAAAGGGGCAAAAGCCGGCAACCTACTGGTTTGATCTCCGGCCTCTGAATGGCAAAAAAGCAAAGATTACAGTAAAGGATGATCATACCAATGGTTTTCTGGACAGTGTCAGGATTGTTGCCACAGATAAAACACCCCCAAAAGATTCAAAGATCATTCAATCCGCTTTCAGCTGGCTGCCGGACTCTGTTCAAATCCGTATAGATGGTGATTTTCTGTTACTGCCGGTCGGTCCTCTGGCCGGTACACCGCTACAGTCCGTGACCTTGAAAATTGCCGGGCAGCATAAATTGACAACCGATCTGCCGCTCGCCTTCGGTTCCATCCCGCTCGCCGGGTATCTGCCGGTATATGATCTGACCGGGTATCAGGATGAACAGTTAAACGTACGCTTTCACAGCTTTTCCGGACCTAAACCTGGAAAAGCCTCTGCTCAAATACTGGTTCAGAGTGACATCCCGGGACGCATTTCATCTGAAACGCTACCAGCTTTGCATGTCCATCCGCGGCTAGGACTGCTGAATGATCCGAACGGTCTGGTGTATATGAACGGCACCTACCATTTGTTTCACCAGTACAAGTATAATATTACCGCCTGTTCCTGGGCACATTATGTCAGTACGGATTTGATACACTGGCAGGAACGGCCGATCGCACTGTTCCATGATGATATGGGCTCCATGCATTCCGGCTCTGCTGCCCTGGATGTGATGAACACCTCGGGCTGGCAGCAAGGAGAGGTTCCGCCGTTGATTGCCGCCTATACGGCATCTCTCGGATTGGGCGGCAAAGACAAAATTCAGATGCAGTGCCTGGCCTACAGCACGGACAGCGGCAGGACTTTTACCAAATATGACGGCAATCCGGTCATCGGTCAAGATGAAATTTATGCAAAAGGCTCCTGCAACAACCGCGATCCCAAAACATTCTGGTACTCCCCGACCCGGGGCATGGATCCCGATCCCGACGCGAAGGATGGACATTGGGGTTATGGTGCTTTATCAGCGCAGGCAGGAAAACGGGCATACAATATTCACTTCAAACAACCTCAGAGACTGGACCGAACAGAGCCGCGTTAACGACCTCAGAGAATGTCCCGAACTGTTTCCGCTGGCTATAGACGGAGATCCGGATCGAATCCGCTGGATTCTGCACGGTTCAAAAGGTGATTATCATATCGGTACATTTAACGGCAAGGTATTCAAGCCGCAAACGGATGCAAAGCTCCCGATGTTTTACAGACAGAACATGTCTGCAAGACCTGTTTTGTATGCCGCCCAAACGTTTAACAACACACCGAAGGGATACAGCGGACAGCCGCGACGGATTCAGGTCGCCTGGGTCCGCAAGGGTAATCAGCTGTCTATGGCTGCCGAATTGAAATTACGATCGACGCCGATTGGTCTGCGGCTCTGCAGACTGCCGGTCAGGGAAATTGCCAATCTTTATACAAATACACATTCATTGAACGGATTGACTCTTTACACACAGTCTCCGAATCCGCTGGAAGGGATCAAAGGCGGACTCTATGATATTGACATACAGGCTGATCTGTCGCATGCAGAACAGCTTGAACTGACTGTACGCGGTGCCGCCCTGGTCATTAATGTCACAAATGATGGTCTGTCTCTGAATGAAATGAGGATTCCGGGAACAAAGCAACTTGAACTTCGGGTGCTTGTTGACCATACACTGGTGGAGGTGTTTTTCGGAAAGCACGGACTCTATTCCTGTCCTGTCGGTTATCAGTCAACATCAAAAAAACTGGCTGTAAAAGTGCGTGGTAAAAAGGCCGTTTTTAACCGGTTTCAGGTGCACGAATTGGAATCAATATGGGAGTCAGAATAGTCCGCTTGTTCTCGGGATTCAAGAGGACATGAATTAGATGTTTTAGAAAAAAAGGGAAAAACAGGATGAAGATCTGTTCAACACGACGGCAATTTATTAAACAAAGCAGTCTCACGGCATTGGGTATTGGACTCGGATTGACCGGCGGATGCAGAAAATCGAATGCTGTAAATAAACCGAATATATTCTTGTTTCTATCGGATGATCACGGTATTTTTGATACCAGCTGTTATGGAAATATTACGGCGCAGACGCCGCACATTGACCGTTTGGCAGCGGAAGGTATGTGTTTTTACAACATGTTTACTTTAGATGCAATGGGACCGCCGTCCAGAGCTACATTATATACAGGATTGCATCCGCATCGGCACGGCCTTTATATGACCGGCGGTAGTGCACAAAATAATGTAAAAAGTCTGCCGCATTATTTGTCAGAGCTCGGATATAAAGTTGTACTGGCCGGTAAATTTGACATTCAGCCAAAATCCGTTTTTCCGTTCACTTGCATTCACATAGATCAGGCACAGGAATTTCTTCAAAAATCTCATAATCAACCGTTTTGTCTGATCATGGCAACCCGGGATCCGCATGCCCCATACTTTCCAAAATCAGTGAGAACCGGAGGCATAGACCCGGATGAACTGCAGCTGGCTCCTTATATAGTAGACGGACCCAAAACGCGCCAACTGGTGGCGGCCTATTATGCCAATGTCCAAAACATGGATGCTGAACTCGGGGACTATATCGAGCTCATCAGAGAGACGGGATTGGAGAATGATACGATGTGCATTTATACCAGCGATAACGGCCCCGGATTGCCGTTTGCCAAATGGACCCTGTATGATGCCGGACTGAATGTGCCGTTTGTGGTTAAATGGCCGGCCCGCGTTGAATCGGCTACCGTCTCAAAAGCGCTGGTGAGTTTTGCCGATGTGCTGCCGACCTTGATCGAATCAGCCGGCGGCAGAGAACCGCAGGAACTGGACGGCCGCAGTTTTTTGCCGGTTTTAAATGGAGAAACCAACGTACACCATGAATTTGTCTATGGAGCCCATACGCACCAGGGTGTGACATCCGGCGGCATATACCCCATTCGGTCGGTCCGTTCAATACGCTACAAATACATTCGAAATTTGCAGCCGGATAACCTGTTTACAAACAAAATTACCGAGGGATGTGAATGCTGTTCCGGAATTGATGCGGATCAGTGCTGGGCAGAATGGAAAAAACTGGCTGAAACCAATCCACAGGTCGCCAAACTGGTTGAAAAATACCAAAAGCGCCCGGCTGAAGAGTTTTATGACTTGCAAAACGATCCGTTTGAATTGAATAATCTGGCAGGATATACGGAATATCAGAAACCAATGCTCGAATTGCGTAAGCACTTGACTATTTGGATAAAAAAACAGAACGATCCTCTGGCGCATCGTATATAAATAATGTGTTGATAAATAATGTAATAAATCAGGTGTAGTGTTTAATACTTTGGAGAACTGATTATGAAGGCAATGGAAAAATGGATAAGAGGTTTGATTTTGTGTTTAACGGTTTTCAGTTGTTCATACAGCGCTTTGGCTGCCGTACCGTTCCAGGCAACCGGCATACGTATCGGAGAGGTATCTGATACACGCGCGATTGTATGGACGCGTTTGACTGAGCATGAAAAGCCTGTCGGCCTGGATGCTCCTGTCCCCGATGTATATTACATCCAGCCAAAGACTGGAAAACTATTTACGCGTGAACAGTGCATGGCAACAGACGGCGTACGCAGCCGACCGGACTGGCAGCCGCTCGTTCAGTATCCCGATGGCTATGATGTGGATACAATAGAAGGAGCCGTGCCGGGGGCAACCGGCAAAGTCCGGGTCCTGTACAAGCCGAAACAGGAACAGAAATGGCAAATGACTGCCTGGCAGGCGGTGTCCCCCCTGAAAGATTACACCCGGCAGTTTGTTTTGACTGATTTGCAGCCCAATACCTCCTATGCACTCAAAACAGAATGCAAATCTTTAAAGGGTAAAGCCGGTGAAACGATCAACGGTCGTTTTATCACCGCTCCCCCACTGGACGAATCAGATCGAGTGGTGTTTGCGGTCTCAACCGGACAAAAATATAAAGATCAAGATGCGCCGGGCGGCGGATTTAAAATTTATCCGCAGATATTGAAACTGCAGCCTGACTTTTTTGTGCATACCGGTGATATTGTCTATTATGACTATTATGCCAAGACTCTGCCTTTGGCGCGCTGGCACTGGGCGCGCATCTATAGCCTGCCGACCAATATTGAATTTCACCGCCAAGTGGCCAGTTATTTTATCAAGGATGACCACGATACTTGGATGAACGACTGCTGGCCGAATCTCAAAACCCAATTCATGGGCCGGTTTACCTTTAAAGAAGGACAAGAGGTGTTTTTGGAACAGTTTCCCATGGCGGATTCCATCACGTATCGCACCTACCGCTGGGGCAAAGATCTGCAGATATGGCTGGTGGAAGGCCGCGATTACCGCAGTCCCAATACCATGCCGGACGGCCCGGAAAAAACCATCTGGGGAGAAGAACAAAAAGCCTGGTTTAAACGCACCGTAGAGGCCTCGGATGCGACGTTCCGCGTACTCGTCAGTCCCACACCCGTGGTAGGTCCGGACCGCACCAGCAAACGCGACAACCACTCGAATCAGGCATTTGCTCATGAAGGACAGGAGCTGCGACGTTTTCTTCGTTCCCAGGATAATATGGTTGTGGTGTGCGGAGATCGGCATTGGCAGTATGCATCCCGCGATGCGGATACCGGCGTGATGGAATTTTCCTGCGGTCCCGCCAGCAATGAACACGCCGGCGGCTGGAGTGAGGATCAGCGCTATCCTGAACACAAGTATCTGAATGTCATCGGCGGATTTCTTGCCGGTATAGTAGAGTATGAAAATGGAGCGCCGGTTTTGATCTTTCGGCATTACAGTGTCGATGGTGAAGTACTGAATGAAGAACGATTAACTGCAGAATAGAGATTTTTGTCCACTATTGACATCCATACATGATATCCGAAAATCAAAAGTATGCAAAAAAATATACAGATTAACAGAACAGGTTTGATTGAATTCAGTATTCCGGAGGCAGCAGATTTTAAATTTATTAAATACAACAGGCGGTAAAAACTATCATGCAAAAGACTCAATCCTATTTGATGGCAATATATTTTTTGGCGTTTATCGTTTCGACCACCTTCGCATCTGCACCCGTTTCACTGATGGATGTGGATTTTGAATCCCTTGTGTCGCGTGCGGATTTACACTATTCTGAAACCGTTGACAGAAGCGAGGCCGGACTGCCGCTGGGCAACGGCAGGATGGGAAGCCTGGTCTGGACCAGTCCCGCCGTCCTGAAACTGCAAATCAACCGCGTGGATGTGTTTGCTGTCAATCGCAATACGCAGAGTTTTAACCAGCGCGATATGGATTATGCGGCCGGATGCGGTTATTTCGACATCAATTTTACCAACTATGGAGATGATGTGTTTCCGCACACCGATACGCGCCAGCATTTGTCCCTGTATGATGCGTTCTTGACCGCGAACGGCAACGGCGTTCAAACGGAAATGCTGGCCTGGGTGCATCAGGATGTGATGGCGTTCCGGATTGATGATCAGCGCAGTCAGCCTGAACCCGTGCACGTCAAGCTGCGGATGCTGAGACCCGCAGAAGTGTATACCAAGCATCATTCCGCAATTTCCCGGTTATTTGAGCAGAATGGGTATATCGTATTAACCCAGATGTTCAAAGAAGGTAATTTTTACTGCCAATCCGCTGTGGTCGCAGCGGTAGCCGGTCGCCCTGCCAGAGCCAGACTTTCAGATGCCACAGGCGGCAAAATACCAAAAGTTCAGGAATATGTTTTGGGAGAATAAAATGAGAAATACTATTTTTTTAGTTATCTTGATTTGCATAGCGGCCGGCCTGTTTAACAATGTACCGGCTGATAACAAAGAGAAAAGTGTTCAGAAAACAAAAACCTTGAAATTAACATCCCGTTATCTGAATTTACCCGTGCAAAACAATGCTCCAATGCAGGAAATGACGGTGGATGTGAACCATGGACCGGTGCGCGGGTTTGAGATTGAGCTGGCTGTGGATACGGTTGATTTCTGGGTGTTCATGGATATGGGCAGATACAGGGGAAAAACAGCTCTGTTAAAGCTGCAAAAAGCGCCTGAATCGTCCCGGGGATTTGATCTCATTTACCAGAGCGGGCAAATTCATCATCAGGACTCGTTGTACAGGGAAAAATTGCGGCCGCAGTTTCACTTTTCTTCAAGACGCGGATGGAATAATGACCCGAACGGCTTGGTGTATTATGACGATGAATACCATTTGTTCTATCAGCATAACCCCTATGGCTGGAACTGGGGCAACATGCATTGGGGACATGCGGTCAGTCCGGATTTGATTCACTGGCAGGAGCTGCCCATCGCCCTGTATCCGGATGAACTGGGAACCATGTTTTCAGGATCGGCCGTGATTGACAGTCAAAACACCAGCGGATTTCAAACCGGCGATGAAAAGGTCATGGTTGCCGCCTATACCGCAGATGGACCGGAGATGCAGGTGCAGTGCATCGCATACAGCAATGACAAAGGGAGAACCTGGAGCAAATACAAAGGGAATCCGGTGATCGGTGACAGAAGGGATATTGTGGGCAGCAGCAACATACGGGATCCCAAAGTATTCTGGCATGATCAGACAAATCAATGGATCATGGTGCTGTTTGAAGGAACCGGATTTTCCATATTCAATTCCGATAATCTAACAGACTGGCAGTATAAAAGCCATGTCAAAGGATTCTGGGAATGTCCCGAATTGTTTGAACTGCCAGTGGATGGGGTATCCTGACCGTAAAAAATGGGTCATGTATGGGGCGTCCGGAACGTATATGATCGGTGATTTTGACGGAGAAACGTTTACGCTACAATCGGGTAAACACCAGTACCACAAAAGTGTCATGTATGCAGCGCAGACCTATAACAATTCCCCTGACGGCAGACGAATCCAGATCGGCTGGGGCCGTGCTGCCGGCACCGGATATGCCGTTCAACCAGATGATGACCTTTCCGACGCAATTGTCGCTGCGCACGACTCATCAAGGCATTCGGCTTTTCTCCGAGCCCGTACGGGAAATTGAAAAGCTGCATGTTAAAAAGTATCAGTGGCAGAATCTCAAAATTAAGGGAAAAGCATTCCAATTACCGCAACCGGTCAACGATGAGCTGCTGCATATCAAGGCAGAGTTTGAAATTCAGTTGGCGAGACGTTTTGGTATCAGAGTACACGGATACACGGTGAAATATGATCTGAAAGACAACCTGCTGAATGGAGAGTTTGTCAGTCCGGTCGATCATAAAATTTATCTGGAAATACTGTTGGACCGAAATTCGATCGAAATTTTTGCCAATCACGGCAGATTTTATTTGGCTGAAGCCTATAATTCAGTTGATCAACCAAAACACATAGAATTGTTTTCAAGAAATGGTGTTACCTTGTTAAAAAATCTGGAAATCTACCCACTGAAATCAATTTGGAATCAAAAATAATTTACAGGAATTCTCATGAAAAATCAGAACAGGCGCGTCTTTTTAAAACATATCGGCCTGGCAACTGCGGCTTTTGCGCATCCCCGCCTGTTGCTGCCGGCTGCTCAGAATAAACAACCAAATATTCTATTTATCATGTCCGACGACCACGCCGTGAACGCCGTCAGCTGCTACGGCTCACGACTGCAGTCGGTGATGCAGACACCAAATATTGACCGTCTGGCAAAAGAAGGTGCGCGGCTGGATCATTGCTTCTGCACCAATTCCATCTGTGTACCCAGCCGGGCAACGATCATGACCGGTCAGTACAGTCATGTTAACAAAGTATACACCCTGCGCGATAAATTGAATCCGGCCAGTCCCAATGTAGCCAAACTGCTGCAAGACAACGGTTATCAGACAGCTCTATTCGGGAAATGGCATCTTTCAGTTGATCCGGATGGATTTGATGACTGGAACGTCCTGCCGGGACAAGGCCGCTATCACAATCCGGTGCTGATTGACAAAACCGGTCATGAACAGGTATATAAAGGCCATTCCACAGACGTGATCACCGATCTTACCCTGGCCTGGCTGGAGAACCACGAGAACAAACGACCGTTTTTTCTCATGTGCCAGTTCAAGGCGCCGCACGAACGCTGGGAATATGCCGACCGTTATCGGAATTTCCTCAAACATACGGATCTGCCGGATCCTGAGAGCATGTGGGAAGATAAAGGCCATCGGTCTCCGGGTTCACGCGAGTATGGTTATACCCTGGAGACCATGGCCGGCCGGCTGGCGCGTGAGAATTATCACACAGAGACGGCTCTTGATACCAGTGATTTAAATAACCGCCAAATCCGCAAAGCGGCTTATCAGCAGTTTGTCAAAATGTACCTGCGTACCATCAAAGGTGTGGATGATAATGTTGGCAGATTGCTCAACTATCTGGATGATCATCAATTAACTGAAAATACAGTTGTGATTTACACCTCGGATCAGGGGTATTTTCTGGGGGAACATGATTATATTGACAAGCGCTGGATGTATGAGGAATCGCTGCGCATGCCGTTTGTGGTCCGCTATCCGAAAGAAATTCCTTCAGACAGCGTGAATAAAGATATCATCATTAATCCCGATTTTGCACCGACGTTTCTGGATTATGCGGGAATGCCAACACCGGATCGTATGCAGGGCCGCAGTTTTCGAAAGAATTTATCCGGTCACTCCCCTGAAGATTGGCGTCAGGCCATGTACTACCGCTACTGGATGCACTGCAGCCGTCCTGCACATATGGGCGTGCGCACGCAGCGCTACAAACTGATCTTTTTTTACGGTCAACCACTGGATATGACTGGTACTGATCCCGAACCGACTAAAACCGGATGGGAACTGTATGATCTGAAAACCGATCCGCTTGAAATGCAGAATCTCTACTCTGATCCCGGTTATCGGAATATCGTGATTGAGCTCAAGCAGGAACTGAAACGTCTGCGGCAGGATCTGGGAGATACGGATGAAAATTATCCGGTAATGCAGGAAATTTTTAAAGCCTATTAATCATAGTGTTGTTCAATTATCATCTATGCCGGGTTATCGGACACACCAGTGAACGTTACAACATTTACTATTTACAAAATCGGACCCCCTGTGCTACACCCGCTGGCAGCGGCCGGCCGCCGTGACAGACCAGGCTCATGTAAATTTCGGTGATCTTGTGGTCGATTCTCCGCAAAACGTTCGATTGATTCTGCAAACGGCATAGAAATATTCCATTTGCCGTCATGACCGAAGATTTGGACAATGATCTGGGTGAAACCCTGGACCTGTTCGATTCCGGGCCAGCCAGGGTTGCAGATCTGGATAAGAAATTGATAATTTACCTGAAATCCGTGGATGCCGAGGTGTCGAAAAAATTTAGATAGGTAAAAGATAAAAATAACCCGCTATTATTCTGTTATCAGCAGACTGGCACCGTTCTGATACCAGGAAAATTAAATGATCGGATGGATATGATTTTTATGACTTTGAAAGCAAAGATTACCAATATCCACTCCCATCCATATGACGCATCCCCAGAGGTGTCCCATCTCAACATTAGCGCCAATTGACAAAGACGGCAAAGAGATTGTGACCGGGCGATATAAAGACAAGGCCGGCAGTATAGATTTGCGGTCACCTATTGACATCACCGTTTCCGTTTGCCGATTGGCGGGAACTTTCAAATCCGGCTTTTCGTTTACACCTCTCCCCACGTGTTACTGCGCAACGGGAATAAGCCGCACCGGCCCCAGTAATCCGGACGGGGCCACCGGCCAGTCAGACGCATCAAATTCCTCATAATTCTGATCAACAAAATTGATATCATAAAAGCGTTTCCAGTTCACGCCGCGCCGATCCAGGTCGCGAATACGGTTGGCGGAGAGATTGGTGACTCTGATCTCAAGCGTATTGATTCCCTTTTGAATGTATTTTCCGACTGACAGTTCAAACGGCAGACACCATAGCGTTCCGGCGTATTCATCATTCACATAGATTTCAGCGCTCTCTCTCACCTCCCGGGATTGAGAATCCAGTCGTCGCTCCTATCCTGGATCTCAAACGTTGTTGAATAAACCGCGGTACCGGCAAAGCGTTGCGCTTCAGGCCCGTATTCAGTCCAGGACCCCAGACGCTTTATGCTGCAGGATTCCGGCAGCTCCGGTCCGCCGTTGATAAAGCGCACCTGCCATTTCGCCTGTGACCGGCACCGGTTCATCGCTCGCTTGCATCACCGGCCAGATATCCCCGGTTATAGTTTTATCCTTAAACGTTCTTACAATCAGACTTTGTCCGGGTTGCAACTGTAAAAAAAGCTGCCGCTCCTCCCGTGGACCGCGCGACGGCGCCACACCGGTTTCTGCTGTTAAAGGATCCATGATCCGGGCGGATTGAAACGCAACCGCCGGAGATATCCAGTCATTCACAGGCTCTGCAGACAGATTTGCAATAAAATAACTCATGCCGTCCGGGTGCCGACGACGGATAAACTCGAGTCCGGCCCCACACATATCCTCACCCGCAATGCCGATCCGGTTGAACAGTTCAACAGCCAGGGGGCTCTTGTAAATACGGCCGTTGGCATGGGTCGCGCGGTGCTGCCTGTCTTTACCCGCTCCTGCATTTTCAAACCTTAAAGCGGATACCAGCGTCTGCAACGCTTTTCTGCGTTGTTCCCACTGATAGAATCCGGGAACGTCCTTTGGCAGATTCTCGATAAACACAATATCCGCACCCTGTTCAGCCAGGCTCAGCAGCCGCCGCAGGGTTTGCACCGGCATGTGCTGCGTTTCGGGGATGAGCACGGTCTGATACGGCACATCCGCAGTCCAAAGATGCTCCCCTTCAACCCGAACAGTCCGCAGCTGATGATCCGATATATAATCAAATGCATACCCGTGCTCGATCAGCCATTTTGCGGTTTTCCCGCATTCAGATTCTTTTATCCAGGCCGGGTCATGCACCTTGAGTTGTTTCTGCAATCCGTCCGGATCATGCCAGATATCATAAACCGGCCAGTAGAGCAGAATATCATTGGCGGGTTTCCCGGACTGCAGCACAGACTGACAGCGGGCAATATAGTCATTCAGCGGTTTGACATCCTTCCAGATGGAATTTCGTGAATTCATTTGTATGGAGGCATAAAACAGCCAGCCCGGCCATTGCGCCTCCTGAGGAGAGTAACAATATCCATGATAAATGACCTGATTGACCCCGCAAAGAAACAATTGGTCGATTTCCGGTTTGATCTGCGACAGCGCTGTGTTGAAATGATTGCGCAGCCAGGTGCAGGACTCTGAAGACACCCGGGTCTTGCCGGTCACATGCGCGGCCGAAGAGGCCATGCGCATGACCAGGGGTCTGGGTTTATCCTGCCGGCTCACATTCGTGGAATCCCGGCGCAAACCCGGGATATCAAACTCGGAGGCGCCAAAGGTTTCCGTTTCCGGGATATCACAGGCCGCATACACGTCCAGCAGATTGGCCGGAGCGCCGTGCGCCTGGTTGCGCGTCAAATGGCCGCGTCGGTTCGACCAGCTATGCCAGGTGTTCATATATTCCAAATGTAATTCGGATAACGTTTTTCGATAATCGGATTTGATCCGGGCCCGGCTTTCAGGATCACTTCCACCAAATAAAACACCAAGATGGGGTTCAAGATCATAGTCCCGGCGCGCTTTGAATTCCTGAAAAAATCCGGTGCACCAGTTGCCGCTATATTCAAAGGAATCATGATATTGCGCGCGCAGATTTCCTGTATTGATAGTATTCAGCACGCTGTCGAACCGACTCAGATAGCGGCGCATGGCCGCGGGCGAATAGGGATTAATGGAAAAACCTTCACCTCCGGGTGCGGCACGTTTTACTTTTCTTCCTGAAAAGCGCTGTGACAGTTCTCCGTTCTCGTAATGCACCCGGGCATCCGCATCGTTCAGAGTCACATGCGGCCCCCCGTACGGCCATCCCGTGCCGGTGCTCATGTCCACCCACATCCCGAGACGCTTTGTCTCGTTCAGCGTATGCTGCAACATATTCAGCCAGTTTGATGATAAAAACGGGATAAACTGATCCTCATACCCCTTGACGCCATAAATCGGCACAATCGACACCCCGCCGATCCCGGTTGCGTGCATAGTGGTCAGAATCCGGTCGATATTTACAGAATCCACTGCATTCCCCGGCCACCACCAGAAACAGGCGGGTTTGTGATGGTTTTGAATCTCAGGCCATACATCCAACGCCTGCCCGCTTTGCGCATTTACATAACCCGGCAACAGTGTACATATCACTATAGCTAAAATCGTAACGTTTAACGATCGGATTCGATACAGACTAAGGTTCATCCGGCACCTCCTTTTTATAATGTATTCAAATTTTCTACAAATCAAAATATTTTTTAAATTAAATCACAGTTTTACACCGGATATGGCCAAAAATACCTTGACATTTAATAAATTTTTCTTATATTATATACTCACAATGACGCGGGGTGGAGCAGTCTGGTAGCTCGTTGGGCTCATAACCCAAAGGTCGCAGGTTCAAATCCTGCCCCCGCTACTAGGAAAAAAGGAGATTCGATAATGGATCTCCTTTTTTATTGGTCTATACTTTTTTCACATCAATTCCAGGGGATGTATGTTTACTGTCTATGCTTTATACTCATCAAAGTATGATAAAATCTATATTGGCTACACCTCAAATTTGCAAGCCCGCTTCAAATCTCATAACAAATTGGCTACAAAAGGATGGACAATCAAATTCCGGCCATGGGAAATTTTATATACTGAGGAATACTTGACGAAATCTGAGGCCATGAAACGAGAAAAGCAATTAAAATCTTATAAAGGCAGACAGTTTATAAGGCATTTAATTAATAATCGCAAGTAGCTCGTTGGGATCATATCCGCCAGTAGGCGGACCTGTCCGCCAACCGGCGGACACAGGTTCAAACCCTGCCTCATCCTCTGTCTTATTTTTCAGTTCGTTTTATTCGCTGCCCGTTTTCATCGCACACCATGACCGAAATACAGAAAATCCGGAATCCATAGCCGGACCTCCCATCCTTGTGTCGAGCTCCGAATTAAGTAGGGTGGGTTCATGACTCACCTTGCTTCATTACCTATTAATAAATTTTTCCAAATCATGAACCCACCCTACCCCTGAACATTTTTACAATCAACGCCGCCTAGTATACATCATGCCCGAGCACATTTATACGTCATGCACGCGTGCTTTTATACGTATAAACTGGCTCAATCCTTACGTACAAATTTTTAAGATCTGTGGTGAGTACCCAGGCAGCGCAGGCAGAGATTCAAATTCGTCTCATCCCCTCTCCGATTTTTCAGCTCGTCTCGTTCGTTTTGTTCGCTGCCCGTTTTTTCATCCTGACCGCAATCCAGCATCCCGGCGTTCCGCTCGTATTTCCCGTCCTGTCATCCGCTCTGAAAAGTTCCGGCGCCATCGTTTTTTGGAGTGCAGCAATCCGCGATGCTAGCGTGCAGGGCAAGAGCGGAAATCCCGGTTGCCAGTCCAGCACCTGCCCCAACCATTCGTAGCACAACAAAAGCAGTTGTACGACAAAGACGCTGCTAAACATTCAGGAATTCAGTCGCGAATCCGGTGCAAAAGCAATCAAGTGCAGGGTCGAAATATACGTAACGTCACCGAATTGATTGTCCTGTGTGGGCCAGCAGGCGGTTGCCGATTGCCGGTCGTTTCTCCTGCTTTATAATTTGAAAAATGTCTTGTAAACCATAATCAAATTTCTTATTTTCAACAGGGCGTCCATGGGAATCACGGGGAGTCCTGATGTTCAATTTTTTATCATGGGAGGATTTTGCAAAAATTGGCTTACCTTTTATTGTAGATAATGATCACCACGTGCAGTTTTTTCCAGGCTCAATACAGGGTAAAAGTGAGCCGGAAATGAAAACAGAACGGGCCATCAACGTAATGAACAACGGCAGTACGATGGACACCACATTCGATTTTCGGTCGGACGCACCCTTGGGAACAGCCTTGGATACCTGGATCCTCTCTTTACAGATATCATCAGCTTTTATTGGAATAATCCTTTGCCGAACA
Organism: candidate division KSB1 bacterium; assembly: GCA_034521575.1. Classification (NCBI taxonomy): domain Bacteria; kingdom Pseudomonadati; species Candidatus Zhuqueibacterota bacterium. The sequence goes on along the minus strand of JAXHMJ010000002.1, from coordinate 519,816 downwards.
GTATAGTCTTTGATCTCGTTCAAAAAAGTGCCCTATAATACCTGCATCACGGTTCGGATATAAGTAAACTCTGGTAATCGAGTGACTCTAATCCCTTTGTTCTGTTGGTACTCACGCATAAAGGAAATGGTAACTGACCCGGAACCAGGTGACTTTTGCTATGGGTTAGCCTGCTTATAAAACATAAAAAAATCAACTCACGGAAGCAAAAATGACAAGAACTGAAGCCGAAAGTAGATTAAAACGCATATTCAATTTTGACAAATTTTATGATGATCAATGGGCTACGATCTCAAGAATCTTAAATGGTGAACGATTGTTGCTAATTGAAAAAACAGGTTATGGCAAATCATTATGCTATCAATTTCCCGCCACCCAATTCAAAGGATTAACTGTCATTTTCTCACCATTAATAGCTCTTATGCGAGATCAGGTAAATTATTTAAAATCTATTGGTATCAAAGCAGCATGTATAAACAGCGAGCAAAAGCCGGAAGATAATAATAGAATTTTAGCAAAAGCAAAAAGCAATCAACTTAAAATCCTTTACATCGCACCTGAGAGACAAGACAACCAGGAATGGCTTGATGCTGTTCGCAGTTTTGATATATCAATAATCGTTATTGATGAAGCACATTGTATTTCGGTGTGGGGTCATGATTTCCGTCCTGCATTTCGAAGAATCATAAATCTGGTAAATTTATTACCCCAAAATTTCCCTGTATTAGCCACCACGGCTACTGCTACAAATCGTGTTGCGAAAGACATAATGAAGCAAATGGGTAAAAATGTTACTCTAATCCGTGGAAATTTGTTACGTGATAATTTTTCGATAAATGTTGTTATTGTAAATGATAAAGATGAAAAAATGGTCTGGCTGGCTGATTTTCTGTTGAAAGTTAAAGGAAATGGGCTAATTTATACGGGCACTCGGGTTACAACTGAAACATTTTCCGCCTGGTTACAATTTAATCATATCGAAGCAATAAACTATAATGCTGGCCTGGATGCTATTTCGAGAAATGAAATAGAAAAAGGGCTACAATCAAATCGTTGGAAATGTGTAGTTTCTACAAATGCTCTGGGCATGGGTATTGATAAGCCGGATATTCGATTTATTATTCACACCCAAATTCCACAATCACTCATTCATTATTATCAGGAAATTGGACGAGCTGGTCGGGATGGGAAACCAACACAATTATTTCTGCTTTATAGCCCTGAAGATTTGAAACTTCCAACACATTTCATTAAAAACAGCAGGCCATCATTAAAAAAATATCAACGTGTTATTGATGCTTTAAAGGAAGAACCGCTTGGCGAGTGGGATTTGATGAGAAAAACCAATCTGACCCAAACTCAAATCAGAGTCATAAAAGCAGATTTGATGGATCAAAGGATTATCCGAAAAGTATTATACAGCAAAAGGAATAAATATGAATATCAGTTCAACGCTCCTGATTTGGACACCAAACCATTTGAAGAATTGCGAAAGTTCAAGTTTCATGAACTTGAGCAAATGTTCGAATATATTCGCTCAGGAACTTGCAGGATGGAATATTTGTGCAAGTATTTAGGTGATTACAGTGTTGTAACGTGTGGAAAATGTGATAACGATCGAAATATAACACATAAAGTAAGTATTAACAATTTTTGGCGATCAAAGATACACTCATTTAGAAATTCTTATTTCCCCGAATTACCGTTTGAAAGCAAATCATCTAATATTATAAATGGTGTTGCAGCCTCCTATTATGGTGTTTCAAATATCGGTTCAACAATTCATCGTTGTAAATACGAAAATGGGGGTGATTTTCCTGATCACTTGTTAAAACAAACGCTGCGGGCTTTTCGATTTAAATTTGGTAGTGAAAAATTCGATTTTATTCTTTATATTCCACCAACAGAGTCAGGTGATCTGGTGAAAAATTTTGCAGAAAAAGTATCCAAAGTGCTAAAAATTCCCATTTCCCATAATTTAAAGAAAACGCGAGCTACAAAACCACAAAAGGTATTTACGAATTCCGTGCTCAAACGGGACAACGTAAATCATGCTTTTTCCTATGAATCCATTGATGATATGAATGGTAAAAAAATATTGGTCATTGATGATATCTTTGATAGCGGTGCAACGATTAAAGAAATTGGAAAATATTTAACAACATCAGGTGCAGCATTGGTTGCGCCATTAGTCATTGCAAAAACAGTCGGTGGTGATATAGCATGAATATAGAAAGCAAATATCCATATTGGATGGCTCTAAGTCATCTTCCAAAATGGGGAAATGAAAAAATAAACCAGCTAATCATAGATATCCTTGTTACAAAAAAATTATCATTTCAAGAGTTTTTTGCTTTAGATGAAAAAGATTTAAAAGCTAAATTTCGTCTTTCTGATAATCAAATAGCTGATATTCAAAAAGTAAAGTCAGAACTGCCCAACTATTCTTTCCTTGCTGAAAACTTGTTAGAACAGGGTTTCCAGCTCATTCCCATAAACTCTAAAGACTATTCAGAAACACTGAAACAAAACTTGAAAAGAAAAGCTTCGCCCCCATTATTATATGTAAAAGGTAATACAAAGCTCTTGAATGAAGAATCCATTGCTATAGTAGGTTCGAGAAAAGCGTCCGAAATTTCATTAGAGTTTACAAAAACGATTGCAAAACAATGTGCAGAAAATTATAAAGTAGTGGTTAGCGGTTTTGCAAAAGGTGTTGATAAAATGGCTCTTGATGCAACATTAGAGTTTAATGGGCACAGTATTATTGTTCTTCCCCAGGGTATATTAACATTTGGCAGCGGTATTAAGAAATACTATAAAAAAATAATCAATGGTGATGTGTTAATTTTAAGCACGTATCATCCAAAAGCGCCATGGTCCGTTGGCCTGGCAATGAATAGAAATACTTTTATTTATGGCCTTGCAAAAACGATTTATGTTGCGGAATCGGATACTAAAGGTGGCACATGGAATGGTGTAATGAGTGGTTTAAAAAAAGGTCGAAAAATATTTATTCGTAAACCAGACCCAAATGAAAAAAATGCAAATAATATGTTAATTTTACAGGGCGCTATCCCGGTAGACACATTTGGAAATCCCATTGAGTCAATTGAAAATAATATAGAAGAAAAACTAAAACAAATATTATCCAAAGGTCATTTGACAGCAAAGGCAATAAATGAAAGATTAGATATTGAAATTGACCAGAAAAATCTTCAAAAACTGCTCTCAAATTTATCATTTATTGATTCAAAATCAGCAAAACGAAAAACATATTATTTTTTAAAGGATTCTATTCCAGCACAACCAGAATTATTTAATCAAGTTTGATGCAAACAAGCCTTTTGGCAGGTTACGCTCGTCGATATACCATCGGCGGAATGATGCTATTTCCATCAGGCCGGATTAACAAAAAGTGGACGATCAACCAAACACGTGGTTGCACGAAAAGCATTTATGCCGAATCTGAATTCACATGCTGTTGCAGCAGACCAGCACGACATATTCGAAAAAGAAAGCAAACGATGAACACCGTATTTAGCCACATTATCCAAAAACGTTTCTCGCGGGAAAATGAGGATGTTGCAACCGATGCTCTTGCTTATATCCTCAAATCAAGCGAGTCTGCCCGTTACGGCATGATAAAGCTTTTACGCAGCATTGCGCCGAATCTTCCTGACTTGCGGTTTAAAACCCAGCAAACGGAGGGTCATATTCGCCCCGACATGTGGGGATACGCTGAGGATCAACCACGGGTCTTTATAGAAAACAAGTTTTGGGCGGGATTAACCGACCATCAGCCGGTTTCATATCTTGAACAACTTGGTTCTTATGAACAGCCCACCGTACTTTTCGTCATCGCACCTGCTATGCGTGAGCAGACACTATGGCGTGAGCTGAAGAATAGACTTGCTGCTGAAAATATCTTTATAACCAACCGCGCCGGCACCGCCATTATCCCGTGTTCTGCCGATACGCCAAACGGAACCGTAATCGCACTCTCCTCATGGAATAAGGTTTTATCTGTATTGGAACATGACTGCATGAATGATCCATGCGCAAGAGGAGACCTTGTGCAGCTTCGTGCACTCTGTGATTCCGCCGATGCCGATGCGTACACACCGGTTTCCCGTGAGGCAGTCTCGGACCAGCGCACTCCGGCTTTTGTACTGCAACTCGGCGTTATTGTTCAAGCCGCCGTTGACAGGGCCGCGAGTGAAAATTCAGTTTTAATCAAGGGACTTAATCCTCAGGCGAACTGGGACAGGATCGGACGATATATTCGTTTCCCATGTCAAGACTCCATCGGAGCCGGCGCCTGGTTTGGTATTGATTTCAGTCTCTGGAAGACTCACGGTACATCCCCTGTTTGGCTGTTTTTTTATAACACAGACTTTGGTCGTGGACAAAAAGTCCGTGCACTTGTCGAACCCTGGGCTGCACAAGAGGGATATCTCACAGCTGTTTATGATCATGGCATTGCCATTGCTTTGGAGATTCCCATAGGAGAAGAAAAAGATGCCGTGATACGTTCACTGGCGGATGACCTGAAAAAAATCGCCGGCGTTCTGGCACATCTGCCGCCACTGCCTACAAGTGATACAAAAGAGAACAATGATGCGGTTTCCCTCTGATCTCAAAGCATTTGTAAACGAGTCTCTCTGGATATTCGCAAAGACCTATGCAAAAACCTGGCCTCACGAATACATTGTTTGTGACCGGGTTGACAAACGCCTCTTTGTCTCGCTCGTCCACCATATTCGTAAATATGGATACGAGGGCAAATTTTATCACAAATCAATCACCTACTTTGATGAGGATGGAATGGTCTATTGGACGATGGGCGCCCCGGTTGAAGAAACCACTATTGTGAATAGATGTGCAAAAGAACAAACCTATGAATATCGTTTAAACCATGGGGCGCTTCCCGGTTCGAAAAATAAATCCGCATCATTATAATTAAAGGTAAATTATGAACAATTATCATTCTCATGATTTGGGTATTATTGCACTTGCAACTGGATTGATTGCTTTGGGTTGCTCTATAGGCAATAAATTGTCTTGAAGCCAAAAAGTGATTTCAATGAGGAATGGCAAGTAATTTTTTATTCAATATTTTCACTTTTGTTTGAATTTTTACTACAACCCGTAAAATCCAAATTATGCCTGTTGGTATAATAAGCAAATGAATCATGGAATCTCGATGAATCAGGTTTAAAATAATTTACAACCAAACAATTTTGGATAATAAAACTTCTTGCAAAAGACCCTAAAACAGGCTATATTGTGGTCAATTTAAAAGGAGATTAATAATATGAAATATAGCGAAGCAGTAAAACCCATCAGTTATTTTAAAGCTCATGCATCCAAAGTAGTGCGAGATGTATTTGATAATAAAAAAACCATGATCATCACCCAGAATGGTGAAGCTAAAGTTATTCTGCAGGATGTTCGTTCGTACGAGCAATTACAAGAAAGCCTTGCCTTGCTAAAAATATTGGCAATAAGCAATAAAAGTTTAAATGAAGATAAATATAAACCTGCAGCGAAAGCTTTCGAGGATATCAGACAAAAAATTGACGAACGACAGGCTGAATGAGCTATAAAGTTTATATTATTGCCGATGCCGAGCAAGATATACTGGAAATCTATGATTATATATCACATTCGGATTCCTTGGAAAAGGCAGAATATGTCTACAGGAATATTGAGGAAAAATGTGCAAGCTTGAGTGAACAGCCAAATAGGGGGCATTTCCCACCGGAATTAGAACGAATTGGAATATATGAATATCGCGAAATACATTACAAGCCGTATCGAATCCTGTATCAGGTGATGGATGAAAAAATGTATATTCATTGCATATTAGATGGACGCCGCGAGTTACAAGCTTTACTGGAAAAACGACTGTTACGTTCATAGATCATTTGCAATAAAGCGATTTTAAAAACGGTCCATTGAAGAAAATCAATCGCAATAGTCCAAATAAATGCACACAAGCAGCAAAAACTGCTAATCGGGTAAGTGCCGAATTCTCTCCGGTCCTCCCCACACCACCGGACATGCGGGTCCGCATCCGGCGGTTCACCCCGTTGGATATAAGCAGAAAAATTCGATGCAGCATAAAGCTTTTTCCAAATTACACTTTTATGTTATGAACCAGGCAGATTTATCCATTGGGGTTCATCATAGATCACTTTGGATAGTGTAAAGCGATCCAGAGATCGCGGACTGAAACAAGACCCTGTTTTTTTAAGCTAAGCCTTTGTCAAACTGCTTTGACTGCCATAGGTTCCGGCAAACTGCCAAGACCCCCATAGGCGATTCGACAGCTGGTGCCTTTTTTAAACAATATTTGTATTTATTCAGGAAAATAGTATATTAAAGATGTCAATTCACTCAGGACATGACAAATCAAAAGGGGTCGCATGCAACGTTTGATATGGATGACACTGCTTTTTGCAATTTCCGCAATTGCTCAAGATATTCCGGAATTGCGTCTGGTTGGTGAACCCGTGTTTTCTGAAAATGAGTTTGTCGGTGTACGCGATGTGAACGGAAGACTATGCGCGGCGATTAAAGTCATTTCTGATCTTGACGGACTCCGGTATACGTCATACAATGGTATCGTGCGAGTCGATGATCTGCCGGGCCAGGATATGGTCTACTTGTCACCGAATGAACGGGTGCTGGAAATTTATTACACAGGATTCAGACCGAAAAAGATCATATTGTATGATGCCGGTATCCGATTGCAAAGCAAAGCTGTCTGGGAAATTCAAATCACGGGTGATGAGAAAAAAGATCCCATTCCGGTGACCATTCTCACAGAACCGCAAGGCGCTGCAATTCGCATTGATGGCGGACCTGCCAGCGCTGAACTCCAGCACCTGCTCGTTCCCGGTATGCACCGCATTTCAGCGGCAAAACCGGGATACGCAATCACGGATACAGTCGTATCCGTTGACCTCAACCACGCCCTGGTGCGTCTCGGTCTGCAGGCACGCTCAGAAAAGGCCGTGGTTGACATTGCGGTCACACCTCCGGACGCTTCTATCCTGTTAACACATACAACCGGACGAACCTTTACCGCAGACGGCAGTCATACGTTCGCCGATCTTCCGCCCGGTGATTTTGAATACCAGATTACTCATCGCGGCTATGAACCAAGAACCGGCCAGATTAGCGTCAAGGCCGGACGGCGGCTCAGAGGACGGATCAGTATGCAGCCGGTGGACCCTAAAAAAATCGGATTGAAATCCGTAAAATGGTACTGGTGGGCTCTCGGAGTTGCGGCTGCAGGCGGCGGATATTATTATATCAATCATGTAAAAAAGGACAAGCCATCTACGATTCTGCGCATTGATATGCCGGATCAAGTCGGTAATTGAATCACTATCAACATCAACGGCGGGACATCTATGAAGATTTCATCACTCATTAAAACAACCCCGGCACTTGCCCTGTTATTCACCCTGTCTTGCGGCATCTTTCAGCCGCAGGATCAATCCGCGCATCTGCTGCTGCAGATACGGCAGGCGGAACCGGAAACATTGGCCAAAGCGCAGACGTCCATTGACAGTATGCAGTGCATTGTTCAGCGCAATAACAAGATCGTTTACAATGAGATATTGAGGCCCGAAAACGGCCGGTTTCAAAATGATATCAAACTGGATCCGGGCAACGGCTATTCGGTGAGTTTACTGGGACGGCATCAGAGCGTGACCGTCGGTCAGGCCTATGAGGACAGTATTGATTTGAATCAAGGTGAAACGCGTACGGTGGTGTTGACCTGGAACGTGTTCACTGTCAAACTTTTGCAGCCGGGCTCGGACAGTCTGCTGTTTCAGAATAAAACCGAACTGGCGTGGCAGGACTGTCCCGGAGCGGTCAGCTATGACCTGCAGATCGATGATCAACAGGATTTCGCGGCCCCGGAGGTCAATGAATCTGCCCTGACCGCCACAGAATTCAAGCTCGAAACGCCATTGAGCGCCGCAACCTGGCACTGGCGCGTGCGGCCGCGCGATGAACAGGACACACCCGGACGCTGGTCGAATTCACGCACATTCAGCGTTGACACCCGGGTGCCGGCTGCGCCTGAATTAATCTCTCCTGTGGATCAATCGGTGCTCAGTTCACCGCCGACGTTAGAATGGCAGAAACAGCAGGGCATTCAGAGCTGGCATGTTCGTCTGGATGATCAACCGGGATTTTCATCGCCAGAGTCACAGGATTCGGCACTGACTGTACCTTCTTTTCTACCAGATTCACTCAATGATGGTCTATACTACTGGCAGGTACGTGCCTCCCGCAACGGAAAATGGAGCGACTGGTCGGATGTCTGGCGCTTTACCCTGGATACCCGCGGTCCCGAGGCGCCGTCACTCACCCAGCCCGCAGACGGGAGCGTGCTTGACACAGACACTCCAACGCTCAGCTGGCAGCAGGTGAGTGAAGCCCAGACCTACGAGGTGGTGATTGACACCCGTTCGGCGTTCACGGCACCGGTGGCTCGCGATACGGCCTTGAATGAAACCTTGTACACGCCGTCATCCCTGGACGATGCGTCCTATGTCTGGCGCGTGCGGGCTTGTGATGCGCAGGGACATTGGGGCGCGTGGTCGGAAATTTGGTCTTTTGTTGTTGATGCACGGGTGCCGGAGGCGCCAGAGCTGCAGAGTCCGACCGATGGGAGTGTGGTTGCGGATTCTTTGCCGGAGTTCAGCTGGTACTCTGTTGACGCTACCGGCTATAACATTCGTATATATTCGGATGGATCATTTGCTTCACCCTTTATCGCGGATAGAGATATTGTAAAGCCAGAATATACAGTACAAATCGCTTTGCCTGATAGCGTTTATCGTTGGCAGGTTCGCGGTAGTGATTCTCACGGGAACTGGGGAGATTGGTCTGAGACCTGGTCGTTCAGCATTGACACACAGGGGCCGGACGCACCGCCATTGATGTCACCCATAAACGACACGACTTTAATAGACAGTATTGTAACTTTTAAATGGTCTTTTTTAGATGATGCTTCGGCTTATGAACTGCAAGTCTGTAATGAACAGAGCTTTACCAATCCTGAAATCCATTTAGCCGACCTCACATCAACAGAGTCACCCGGAAATTTAATAACTCAAGGTATTTGGTACTGGAGGGTCCGAGCAGTGGATATGTATGGAAATTATGGTAGCTGGTCACAAATTTGGTACTTTAAAATTCCTGAACGAGGAAAGATGACGGATCAAGACGGCAATGTATACAAAACAATAAAGATCGGTGACCAATGGTGGATGGCGGAGAATCTGAAAGTGACGCATTTCCGCAATGGAGACTTAATTCCGAATATTACCAGTAACTCTGAATGGATAAATTTATCAAGTTGTGCTTATTGCGCCTATGGCAATGATGAAAACAATACAGAATTGTATGGCTATTTATACAACTGGTTTGCGGTAAAGGATCCAAGAGTAATTGCTCCAGAAGGATGGCATGTGCCGACTGATGAGGAGTGGAAAAAGCTTATTAATTTTTTAGGTGGACCGAATATAGCCGGTGTAAAATTAAAAGATAAAGGTACTGAATATTGGCAAGATTCGGATGAACAAGGTACGAATGAAAGCAGGTTTACTGCATTACCAAGTGGACTTCGTTATTTTGAAGATGGTATTTTCTATGAGCTTGGGCAAAGTGCAAATTATTGGTCGTCAAGCCAAGCTGAGCCGAATCAAGGGGTGGCATGGAGCAGGACATTAAGTTTTGATAGCAAAGGCACAAGTCGAGATTACAGTGATAAGCGCAGAGGTTTTTCTATACGGTGCATCAAAAATGGATCGGTTCAACCGAGCAATACGCCCAATGCATCGTTTTCTATATCACATTCTTTTGGCACAACCGAAACTATTTTTACGTTTGATGCTTCAGGATGTACCGATGCAGGGGATGCTGTTTCGGCCTTACAGGTACGTTGGGACTGGGAAAACGACGGAATCTGGGATACCGGGTATTCGACAACCAAAACCGCAACACACACTTTTGTAGATCCGGGGACAAAAACAGTAAAATTACAGGTTGTGGACAGCGGCGGATTGACAGATTCGACCACGAGGCAGGTTACCGTTTTAGATGCAAATTATGAAACCGGCATGGTGACGGACATTGACGGAAATACCTATCAGACCGTCAAGATTGGTGATCAGTGGTGGATGGCGGAGAATCTCAGGGTGACTCATTATCGCAATGGGGATGCAATCCATAATGTGACAATCGATTCGGAATGGCAGGCATTAGCATCTGGTGCCTATTGTGCTTATGATAATCTTGAAAGCAATGCGCATGTTTACGGTTATTTGTATAATTGGTATGCAGTTGATAATACACGAAATATAGCGCCCGAGGGCTGGCATGTGCCCACTGATGAGGAGTGGAAAGAGTTAGAGATGGCATTGGGAATGAGTCTGCAGGAAGCTGGTTTAACAGGATGGAGAGGAACGGATGAAGGGGGGAAGTTAAAAGCTACCGGTATTGATCATTGGACTGCACCCAATACTGGCGCGACAAATGCAAGCGGTTTTGGCGCCTTGCCTAGCGGATTCCGCGATCATTTAGGTGAATTTCACAAGAAAAATAATTTCGGCTACTTTTGGTCATGCACCGGATATGATATCGTCGATGCATGGTGTCGTTATTTATATCATGACCATGCTGATATCTATCGAAATAATGATAATAAAAGGTATGGTTTTCCTGTTCGCTGTATAAAAGGCGAACATACCCCAATAACAAATACAGCACCTCAAGCTTCATTTGCCATATCTCCTGATTCCGGCACAACCGAAACCACTTTTACATTTGACGCCTCGGACTGTTCCGATGCCGAGGATGCAACATCAGGTTTGCAGGTCCGCTGGGACTGGGAAAATGACGGAAACTGGGATACGGAGTACTCAACTTCAAAGACGGCAACGCATCAATATTCAACAAAAGGAACCCGGACAATAAACATGGAGGTTATCGATACCGAGGGATTGACAGACACTTTCACTTTGGATATTACTGTTTCAGAAAAGACAACTGGCACAGTGACCGACATCGATGGTAATACATACAAAACCATCAAGATCGGTGATCAATGGTGGATGGCTGAAAACTTGAAAGTTACACACTATAGCAACGGAGACACGATTCCCAATGTGACGAGCAATTCAGAATGGATGAATTTAGAAAGCGGTGCGTATTGCGCCTACGACAATAGTGAAAGCAATGCTGAAACTTTTGGTTATTTATACAACTGGTATGCGGTTGATGACAGCCGAAATATCGCTCCTGAGGGTTGGCATGTGCCTACAGATGATGAGTGGAAAGAGTTGGAGATGGCTTTAGGCATGAGTCAATCAAAAACCGATATTGTTGGATGGCGCGGCAACAACAGTCAAGGCAGCAAGTTGGCCGATAATGCTTCACTCTGGAGTGATGGTGACTTGAAAAACAATTCCGCCTTTGGAGCCAGTGGCTTTAATGCGCTGCCTGGCGGGTACAGCTTAGACAATCGTGTTTATGACGACGGTATAGGCAACGACGCCTACTTTTGGTCCTCGTCAGAAAGCTATAGCTACCACGCGTGGTACCGCCATCTGAATTACAGCAGTACATACGTGGGTCGCAACGAGCGCAGTAAGCGAACCGGGTTCTCGATTCGCTGCGTCCGGGATTGATTTTACAGCCTTCCAGTGATGGGAGGCATATTTAAATTTAATCACACTCTCCACACCGCTGATCTCAACCAAAGTAAAAAATGATAGAATGAGAATCAAACTTGATAAACCAGGACAAAGCTCAAAACCCCTCATACCCGCGTCGTTCCCAAGGAGCCTTTAATACCAATAATATCATTAATTTTCTATTTAATATCGTCAGTCTCTTTTCCGCCAGTCGGCGGACACAGGTTCAAACCCTGCCCCCATCCCCTGTCTTATTTTTCAGTTCGTTTTGTTCGCTGCCCGTTTTTTCATCCTGACCGCAATCCAGCATCCCGGCGTTCCGCTCGTATTTCCCGTCCTGTCATCCGCTCTGAAAAGCTCCGGTGTCATCGTTTTTTGGAGTGCAGCAATCCGCGATGCTAGCGTGCAGGGCAAGAGCGGAAATCCCGGTTGCCAGTCAGGCACCTGCCCCGACCATTCGTAGCACAACAAAAGCAGTTGTACTACGGAGGCGCTGCCAAGAATTCAGGAATTCAGCCGCGAATCCGGCCCATGGCACAGGTTCAACTACAGCCTCATCACCGTCTGATGCTGTAGTTCGTTTCGTTCGTCTTGTTCGCTGCCCGTTTTTTCACCCTGTCTGCAAGACAGCATCCCGGTGATACACGCGGATTTACCGTCTCGTCATCCACTCCGACAGCTTTCGGCGGCATCGCTTCGTCCAGCACCTGCTCCGACCATTCGCAGCACAACAAAAAGCAGTTGTACTACGAATTTAATGCGTCCACAAACCGGATATTATCAGAATCTTATTGAGGAATCTGCCGCGTTAATGGAAAGCCTGGTCATGAATCATCCTTTTATCGACGGCAACAAACGTGTGGTATTTTTGCAACTGATACATTAACCAGGTTGAACGGATATTATACCGACTGTGATCATGAAAAAGCCTATGCCTTTTTCATGCAACTGTTCGAGTCGAACCAATTTCGCTTTGATCATATGTATTTTCTATCCAGGTTCAATCTACTTCTTCTCATCTCGCAAATTATTAGAAATAGTTGCATCCGGCCACATGTTTATAATAAAGAGTTATGAAAATGATAAAAAACAGGACACAACATGCCGGAAAAGCAGAACAAAAAATCCAAAAATCAAAAGACTCGCAAGAATTCTTCAAACAAACCGACTCCACCGCCACCGCCGCAGCAGGCGGGACCCGTATCCTGGATACGGGTGGTGTTTTTTGCCATCATTGTGTATCTCATCCTGCAGTGGGCGTTTGGCTCCTTCGACCAGTCGGTAAAAATTCCTTATTCAAGCTTTAAAACGCATCTTCAGGAGAACAAAATCACTCAGGTTACCGTACGCGGCAGCCGCATTCAGGGCTCTCTGAAAAATCAGGCGCAACTGGTGAACGCCCGCGGTGATACGGTACAATATAGCGACTTTGTCACTTTTTTCCCCAAATTCGGTGATGAAAAACTCATGTCCATGCTCGAAGAAAATCAGGTCACGATAGCAACCCAACCGGAACGGGACACCAACTGGTGGACCACCCTGCTGATATTTGCGCCTCTGATTTTTCTGGGTTTGATTTTCTACAGTCAATACAAACGCATGCAGGGCGGCGGATCCCAGGGCGGACTGTTCAGCATCGGCAAGAGCCGCGCCAAACTGCACACCGTATCCAAAGAGGATACCACATTTGAGGATGTCGCCGGAGCGGAATCCGCCAAGGAAGAGCTGCAGGAAGTGGTCAGTTATCTTAAAGAACCGGAACGCATCCAGAAATTAGGCGGTAAAATCCCCAGCGGTATGCTGCTGCTGGGACCACCGGGATGCGGCAAGACCCTGCTGGCACGCGCCGTGGCTGGAGAAGCGGGTGTGCCGTTTTTCAGCATCACCGGCTCTGATTTTATGGAAATGTTTGTCGGGGTGGGCGCCTCACGGGTGCGCGATCTGTTTGAGCAGGCGAAAAAAAACGCCCCCAGCATCATTTTCATCGATGAACTGGATTCCATCGGACGCCAGCGCGGCGCCGGACTCGGCGGCGGTCATGATGAACGCGAACAGACGCTGAATCAGCTCTTGTCCGAAATGGACGGATTCGAACCCAATGAAAGCGTCATTGCCATGGCCGCGACCAACCGGCCGGACATCCTGGACTCGGCTCTGCGCCGACCCGGTCGTTTTGATCGCCAGGTGATTGTGCCGGCTCCCAAACTGAAAGACCGTCTGGAAATTTTGAAAATGTATGCCGACCGCAAAACCATGGCGGATGATGTAAACCTGGAACAGGTGGCCAAAAGCACACCGGGATTCAGCGGCGCGGATCTGGAGAATCTGCTCAACGAGGCGGCGCTCATGGCGGGACGCAAAAATAAAAGCGAAATCACCCAGCAGGATGTCGATCAGGCGCGCGACAAGGTGATGATGGGCCTGACACGCCGCGGTCTGGTGCTGTCGGATGAAGAAAAGAAAATGATCGCGTATCACGAAGCCGGACATGCTGTAAGTTCCGTGATTCTGACCGAAACGCATCCGGTGCACAAAATATCGATTATTCCGCGCACCCGCGCCATGGGTGTCACTGAGCAGTTTCCGGAAGAGGAAAAATATGTGTACAAAAAAGAGTATATGCTGGATCAGCTGAGCGTCATGATGGGCGGCCGCGCGGCCGAAGAGCTGTTTTTCAACACCGCCACCACCGGCGCGGAAAACGATTTGAAACAGGCGACCCAATTGGCCCGGCGAATGGTGCTGGAATGGGGTATGAGCGATAAATTCCAGAACATCGCTCTGGGTCAACAGCAGGGTCAGGTGTTCCTCGGACAGCAGCTATCGCAGAAACGCGATTTCAGTGAATCCACAGCATATAAAGTCGACAAGGCAGTACAGGAATTGCTCAAGCAAGCACATGACAGAACCCGAAAAGTCCTTGAAAACCGGCGCAAGGTGCTTGACAAAGTGGTAAAGCGGCTGCTGGAAGACGAAGAAATTGCCGGTGAAGAGCTGGATGAAATTATCGAGAATGACGGAGAATAAAAACCTCTCTTTTTTTTGCATTGAAACGCATCTGGTTTTCAAATTGTATTTGGAAACCAGATGCTGTAGGTTGTTTCATTTTTAACTCTTTTTCACGGCTGAGAACGCCCGTTCCGTTTACAGCCCTTTCCAACAGTTTTGCGCGCGAATAATCCGATTCACCTCTACCCTGCCGGATCTATGGCTATCCAAGATAATGCATTAATCTATATCACATCCGACTTTGTTTGCAAAACATCGATTTTTTTCATACCTTGATTTTATAAACATCTATTCAAAACATCAATGACCCCATGCCGAATTTCAAAATTCCTTTTCATAAAACCAATCTGACGCTGGAGATTCCGGACTCGATATCCGTCAACGTGCTGAAATCCAGACTGGACGATTATCAACCCGCCGCTTCGGAAACCCGCCTGATCGATCAGGCCCTGGACCAGCCCGTCGACAGCCTGTCCCTTGAATCATTATCACAGAATAAATACAATATCGTTATCATCACCAGTGACCACACGCGTCCGCTGCCCAGTCATTTGACACTGCCGAGGCTATTAGAGCGCATTCGTCGCGGCAATCCTGCCGCGCAGATCAAAATACTGGTCGCGACTGGCTCACACCGGCCTCCCTCCCGGAACGAGCTGGTCTCCATGATGGGAGAATCGGTTGTTCAAACAGAGACCCTTCTGATGCATGACTGCCACGACCCTGAGAACTTGAGCTATCTCGGAACACTGCCGTCCGGCGGCGAATTATGGGTGAACAAAGAAGCATCTGAAGCGGATTTACTGATTGCAGAAGGATTTATCGAACCGCATTTTTTCGCCGGATTTTCCGGCGGCCGCAAGAGTGTGCTACCGGGAATAGCCGGCTACCAGACCGTACTCGCCAATCACTGTTCAACATTTATCGCACATCCGAACGCCAAAAGCGGAATCCTGGACGGCAATCCGCTGCATAAAGATATGCTGTATGCCGCCAGGCAACTCAACCTACAATTCATTCTTAACCTAATTCTAAACCAGGATAAAAAAATCATTTCGGCCGTGTCGGGAGATTCGGAAAAAGCCCACAGCAAAGGCTGCCGTTTTTTGAACAGGTATTGCCGGGTTCCCGCAGCCCCGGCAGACATTGTCATCAGTTCCAACAACGGCTATCCCCTGGATCAGAATATCTACCAGTCCGTCAAAGCCATGAACACCGCAGCAGCCACGGCCAAACCGGGTGCGGTCCTTATTGTGGCTGCCTCCTGCGCGGACGGTCACGGCGGTGAGGGATTTTACCGCTCCATGGCGGAGGCTGACAGTCCGGAACAGGTCCTAAAAGCCGTGCTGCGTACCCCGCAGAACGAGACTGTCCCCGACCAATGGCAGTTTCAGATTCTGGCACGCGTGCTCAAGGAGCATCGGGTCATTCTGGTGACCGATCAATGCGATCCGCAAGTCATCTTGGATATGCACATTGATCACGCATTCAGCATGTCCGAAGCGCTGCGTAAAGCGCAGCGCATCAAGGGTGCGGATGCTGATATCACGGTTATTCCGGACGGGGTCGGGGTGATTGTGGAGCAGAATCCGGATGGCAGGTAAAACATTAAAAACAATTGACTTGACACGTAGGATTTAAAAAGCCTTATCCTGCTTTTGATTTTCAAACCGCTATACATTTTCATCATAGTTTTTTATTGCATTTTTGCGCCATATACACTATTTTTGTGTACACTATATATGTATGCGGAGGTTTTATGAAGAAAAATATTACACTCAGTGCTGAAGAGGAGCTCATAAAAACAGCCAGACAGAAAGCTCAGCGTGAACATTCAACCTTGAACCATGAATTCCGGCAGTGGCTTCTACAATATGTACATTCAAATTTAAAAAGAAATGAATACCAGTCCCTCATGCAGTCGCTAAGCTATGCAAAACCCGGCAAAAAATTCAGCAGAGATGAGATGAATGAACGCTAAATACTTTATTGATACGAACATTTTTGTGTATGCATTTGATCAAAGCGACAAAAACAAGCAACACACTGCAAACCAGTTGATTCAGGATGCGCACATTGAACGCAAGGGTTGTATCAGTTACCAGGTGATTCAGGAATTTTTAAATGTGGCTACAAACAAATTCAAGCAGCCATTATCCATTTCAGATTGTCAGCGGTATCTGCAATCCGTTTTATCCCCATTGTGCCAGGTTTTTACAAGTGTAGATTTATATCAGTATGCACTTGACATCATGCAACGGTGGAAATATTCATTCTATGATTCCTTGATCATTGCCGCAGCAATCCAGGCAAATTGTGGTATACTATATTCCGAAGATATGCAGCATGGACAATCAGTGGGTTCTCTCACCATTCTTGATCCATTTTTATAATTTTGCAATGTTTGTGATATTACCATCGACGACCTGTTGATCAAACAACAATCTACCATCATAGACCAGTTCCTGAATGCCTGACCATCTTCTTTTGACGTCAATGTGTGAAATAGTAGAGTTCTTTCACCTCAAAAAAAATTTACGAGTAAAACATCCGTGATGTTGTCTTGCAAGGCGCGGTCGGGAATCTCAACGCCTCGTCCAATACCTGCCCCAGAGCATTCATAGCACAACAAAAAGCAGTTGTACTATGAAATACTGCTCTGCGTTAAATATTTATGGTGCCCAACATCCATGATATTGCCGAACAGGATCGATCCTGCAGATAAATGGCGACGGTCCGACGCTGTGCACTGAATTTGTAGATATTACCATGACGCTAACCGGTGAAAACTCACGGATATTTCACGCCAACCTATTCACTCCGCAGCGCCTCGATCATCCGACCTTTTAATCCGTTGCGGATCGCCAGTTGCGTCCACCCTGCTCCACTGATCAGGAGGACGATTACAATTACCAGCATGGTCACGACCGGCACGTCCGCGCCCGGTGCGGTGATCGCCGGCCACACGGCCAGCAGCGACGCCAGAGCGCCGAACAGGATGCCGGTGAGCATCAAGGGTGCGTGTTCGGCAAACAGTATCAAACGCAGCTGTCGGTGATCAAATCCCACGGTCAGCAGCAGTCCCAGTTCATTGCGGCGTACGTCCAGATTGCGCAGCACCACCAGACCAAATCCGATACTGCCCAGCAGCAACCCGAGTCCGCCCAGAATCATAAAAATAGACAGATAGGTGTTGGGCACGCGCGCAAACTGCATCAGCCGTTCCGAGGTATGACTGATATCCACCCCGTAATCCTGCAGCGCCCAGCTGAGCTCGGACAAGGCCGTATCCGCTTTGGCCGGGGGAGCGTCCACTAAAAACAACCGGTGACCGCTGACCGACGGGAAATGCCGGACAAAATGCTCCTGCGAAATCAGAATATTACCCTGAAACACCGAATTCGCCAGTCCGGCTGCCAGCACGATATTCAGATCATCGCCGTTCTCATCCAAGTATTTTAGCGTGTCCCCCACCGTCATTTGCAGGCTCCAGGTGATCACGGTCTGATCCGCGATCCCGGGGATGGTGTGTTCATCGAACCGCTGATCCAGCGCGGTCCAGGGATCATCTTCCGGCACGGCTTTTGTGCGACTGACAAAACTGAACGCGTCGCGCTGCGCCAGTCTCTCCGGCTGCAGTCCGAGAATCCGCGGTCTGGAGATCCGGTTCAGATTCAAACAGCTGGCTTCATCCCCCTCTTTCACCCGGAACGGCACAAAACGGACGGAATCCGGTAATTTGAGATTGTATTCACTCCGGCCTTGCCGGCTATTCAGGTTTTCCAGAATCGGTACCCGCGTCTGCATAAACAGGGCAAATCCGCCGGTACCTGCGGACCGTTCATACTGGTCCTGCTTTGTGCTGGTGCGGTTGGCGCCGACCATGAACACCAGAAACACGCCCATGGCCAAAAGTCCGACCAGCGACAAACTGCGTCCCGGTCGCCGCGCGATGTTGCGGAATCCGGCGTTGCGCAGATTTACCGTTTTTGAGGTGGCGTGCCATAGCCGGGCGATGCCCACACAAATCCAGGCCAGTCCGCCGATGAGCAGACAGGCGCCGGAGATAAAAAACGTCACCGCCGCATGGCGGTCCTGTCCCGGATTTGTCGTCAAAATCAGAATCAGCGCAGCGATGACCGTGATGCTGCCGATAATCAGGTCCCGGCGGGATTTCCACGGCCCCGCGGCCGTCCCCTGCTGCAGCTGTACGATTTCCTGTTTAACATGCCGGCGGATGACGATCAGAATCGAAGCGAGGGCCGTGAGCACTCCGGCGGCAAATCCAGTGAGCAGCGACTGCCAGGTGACCAGCATGTGCAGACTGGTGGTGCCGACGATCTCGTGCCAGATGGTCTTGACCGCCAGGATCAGCAGACCGTTATACGCCAGTCCCAGCGGTATCCCGACGAGTCCGCCGGTTACTGCAAGAATAGCCCCTTCCTGTAACAGCAGGCGCCGCACCCCTTTTACCGTAAATCCCATGGCCAGCAGCGATCCGATTTCACGTCGGCGCCGTTCGGCATTCAGAGCGTACAGCAGCGCCGTCAGAATCAGCGCCGCGATAATGATGAAAAACGACAATCCGATGAACAGCTGGGAAAAATTCGTGGACTGCTGTGCCGACTGTAAAGCGCGTTCACGCACCGGCTGAAACAGCAGTCCGGTATCGCGCGGATGCAGGCGCTGATTTAATAATTCTGCTGTACGTGCGGGCTGCGGTTCAATATCAATGGCTGTGGCTGCCCCGAACCGGTTGGCCCACATATCCTGTCCCGCCTTTAGGGATACAATCGCCTTGGGTGTGCCGCGATAGGCATCCCAGTAGGCTTCATCCTTGTCGCGGATGCGGTCATAATCAATGGGAAAACCGGATTCCCAGTCACGGCAGTTTTCCTGATCCAGTCCGGGGAAATCCGGCATCAACCGCGGCGACCACACCGGATGCGTCATCGGCAGGATACGCGCGACCGTAAATGCCCGCTGCTTTTCCCGCAGGG
The DNA here is from genome assembly GCA_034521575.1 of candidate division KSB1 bacterium. Classification (NCBI taxonomy): domain Bacteria; kingdom Pseudomonadati; species Candidatus Zhuqueibacterota bacterium. The sequence goes on along the minus strand of JAXHMJ010000002.1, from coordinate 500,081 downwards.
TCTGATTCGCGTCCAGAATATAATAACGCAGTGTCAATGCATCACCGCTGCGCAGATTCAGATCCGCGGCCAGCCAGTCATTGACAATGATTTTGTCCGGGTTTAGCTCGTTGCCCGCAGGCGTTCCGGCGGTGACAAAGGAATAAGGCGTGGATTGGTTGTTATGATTTAGAGAATTGACCAGATAGGTCAAGAGTACATCGGGAGTATCAGCCATCTGTTTAATGTTCTGCGCCAGAGTCGACTCGATGAACGCGCGCCGGGACTCGATGCGGGTGCCGCCGTCGTGTTCCGATAATAACAATTCCGCATCCTCTAACGTATAATGCCGCTGCAGAACCGACTGTGCGGAATCAGCTGAAACATTACCTGCGAGCAGCGTATTGACGCGGCCCGGCAAATCAACGAGATATCCCAGCTGCTCCAGCGGCAGATACACATTCAGCGGCGCCACCTGCGTGGTGCGCAGGGTGTAGCGTCCGAACTGCCGGTCATCGATTACCGCAGCGACCGTAAACCGGCGGGTGAGGGTCATAGCATCGGCGTGCGCAAACGGCGTATCCAGCGGCATGGCATCGGGACGGTCCAGGCGGATCAACAGCTCGTCGCCGGCGCCGCAGCCGAGTGTTTGCGCCAGATGCGAATTGATCATCACACCCTCACTCGATTCAGGCGTGACCGGTTCAGGTGCAAGAGACCAAAAGGTTGAATCTACGCCCAGCGCCTGAACCTGATTGGCGCGCTGATCGCCGCCCTGAAACACGGCCATCGCCTGCAGATTCAGCACCGGCGCCACTGTTACACCCAGATCGGCGCTCATGTCCTGCGCCAGGCTTTCTGTAAAATAGCGGTCGCCACTCTCCATGGCGACGTGTGTTTGACCCAGATTCATCAGCGCAATGCTCTTTAAACTGCCGCGCACCGAATCGCCGATCACCAGAGCACCCACGAGAATGGCGGTCGCGACCGCCGTGCCGAGTATCACGTTCACATGCCGTCGCGGGAACCGGGTCAGGGATTTTTTCACAACATCGGAACGCTTCATACCGATGCCCCCTCCTGCAAACGACCCTCGGTCAGGCGGTAAACCGTGTTCATCCGTCGCGCCAGGTCCAGTGAATGCGTGACCATGATCAGCGCGGTTCCCTCCTGTTCATTCAGCTGCACCAGCAGATCCGCCAGCGCCGCCGCCGTATCCTGATCCAGAGACCCCGTGGGTTCATCCGCCAGCAGCAGCCGGGGACGATTGATCAACGCCCGCACCAGAGCGGTGCGTTGTTTTTCACCCCCGGACAGTTGCGCGGGATGATGGTCCTGTCGCTCAGCAAGTCCGACAGATTCCAGCAAATTCCCGGCGCGTTCCTGCGCGTCGTCCGGACTCGTTTTCCGGAACGCCAGGGTGGGCATGAGCACATTTCCAGCACCGTCAGAGTGCGGCAGCAGATGATGTTCCTGAAACACAAAGCCGATCTGTTCATTGCGCCAGCGGGCGCGCCGCGCTTCGTCATAGTCGGCAATATGTTCTCCGTTGAACCGGATTTCGCCGCTGTCCGGCTGATCCAGTCCGCCGATCAGATTCAGCAGCGTGCTCTTGCCGGACCCGGACGGTCCCACCACCGCCAGCGCCGCACCGGCATTGACAGACAGGTTCAGGCCGTTCAGGACCGTCAGGGGCTCATTGTTGGCCGGAGTCGCAAAGGTTTTGACCAAATTTTCAATATGTAATAGCATGTGATCCTCGACATGAAAAAGTATTGGGATTGATAAACAGTGTTTTGACTGGTTAAACAGTTGATTCGGTTGCTGCATTCCGGACAGATAGGAATGATCGCAGGATAAACAAGAATCGATGTAATTTCCAAATTATTTCTGGAGTTATTTTCCTCATCGATTCAGCCAAACTTTACATAGTTTTTCCTAATTGATTAAACAAAATTAGCACAATTCATTCAATATTGTTTGCATATCAAATAAAAAATGCTAAATTAGAAGTGCAATATCTCAACCACATAAAAATAATCTGAATAATTTTTATTTATTAGCGGGGACATCTATATGGGATATTCATATAAAATGATACTCAAAGAATTATTATCCCTAATTGAACGAGCAAAAGGACTGGATCAGAAAAAAAATCAAGCTGACTATATTTTATAGGTAAATTGACTGCCAATCAATCAAAATGGATTTTTTGATAGATACAAAAATTATCTGGATTTACTACTTGTTTGGCAAATATGACTGGAATGTTATTTAATGCCTTACAACTATTTTATTGAGCACATAAAATGACAAAACAAATACAACATATCATAAGACATTTTAAAAAAGACACACAGGCCATTTTAAAGGACAACCTGCTTGCCGAATACTTGTTTGGTTCTTACTCAAAAAACACATATACATCACATTCAGATATTGATATTCTTATCATCGTCAAATCACTCAATCCGGAGATTCGTGATAAAATCAGCAGCTTGTCCTCAGATTATTCGTTGAATCAAGGTGTAATCATCTCGCCGATACTCAAGGATCATGAAACATGGGATAAAAACAAAAAATACAATACATACTTTTATAAAGAAATTCAAAAGTATGGGAAAGAATTATGATCAACCAGCCCAACATTGATTTGGCAAGTTACAGGATTGATAAAGCCAAAGATTTGTTTTCCCAGGCTAAATTGCTCCATAAAAACAAAAAGTATGATGGCAGCATCAACAGATCATATTATGCCATATTCAACGCCGTCAGAGGTCTATTGGCCCTGGTTGAATTAGACAGTTCCAAGCACAGTGGCATCTTGTCATATTTTGACCGTTACTTTGTTAAAACCAAAATATTTGACAAAGAATTCAGCAAAATTGCTCATAAAGCCTTTGACACGAGACAGGAAAACGATTATGAGGATTTTTATAATCCAAGCAGTGAGGAATCGGAATCCCAAATCAAGAATGCGATCAAATTCATTTCAGAAATAGAGAAAAAACTGTCTCAACTTGTCACTGGGGAGATAAAATTGCCCTCAATTAGAGAAAATAAATAACCAAAGATTACTCTTAATCGTCCTGCTGAATAACGCAGGCCGGCCGCTCGATTGCCTGTCTTCCGCCCCCTCTTTAAAATCGAAAACAATCATTTGCAAAGGATAAATTGTTCAGACACGGATAGTATTTTAATCCGCATAAAGACTTTTTACACGTCAATGAAAAAATATTATATTCAATTCTTTACCTGAAAACGCCAGGCAAAAAGTCGCTGATTTTATTGATTTTTTGCAGGAACGTTATAAAAAATCAAAGACGCTTCAATCTGATAAATCAGACCTGTCAAATAAAGATTTTGTGGGTATATGGCAGGATTGCGAGTAATTTGAAGACAGCGTTCGCTGGGTTCGCGACCGCAGAGAAACCGAATGCAAGAACAAATGGTGCAAAATCCAAGGTTTAAATTTACCTCAATATCCCTGACTCGAAGAGTTTCTCTCTAAAAACTGATTAAATATCAAAACCAATCTTTCTTTTCACCAAACCACTTTACACCAAAAAAATAAATCTAGGCCATGAAATAGATGTCGATCAGGAGGAACTTGGATATGAAACCCATTTAACCGATGGATTATAAAGTCCACCTGGGTACTGCCCTGCTGCATTCTGTTACCTTCATGAGTCGTGGTAAAAAACTTTGTTACGAAAAAGGATTCGATTGATATCACATAGACCTGATTGACAGAAAAACCGTCCCGTCGCCTCCTTGTCCCGTATGACGAAGCGCATTTACAACTTGAATATTAAATTGTAACAAACCCATGCAACCTGCGTTTTAATTGTTGAATATCATTCTTATTTGTACATTCCGGGTAAATGCTGCATACACTATTAATCAGATTTTCTATAAATCCTTCACAATATCAAACACCAGGATTTTCGCATGGACAAATTCGTACCTGAATCTTCAACGCATCAGAACACAGCAGACCAATTACGATCGGAATCCCTGTCGCCCGCTCTTTTACAACTTGAGCAAAGCATATACACTGCACTGCAGACCTATTCCAATGTGCATCGCGGTAGCGGACAGCATTCCATGTTGACCACGCATCTGTATGAACAGGCGCGCGAGGTCATCCTGAACGAACTCGGTCTGGACAAGCGTCAGTACACCGTGATCTTTTCCAGTCCGCGGCGCGCCGTTCTGCTCAAGAAACAACTGGGGGCAGCGGTACAGCATACTCTGTCCAGCCGCGATCACGGATTATCCCTGGGTGTACGGGCTCTGGCAGTACGCAAATCCGCGCTTCCCAAAGGCCCGCCGGTGGAGAGCGGCGGCGGCACCGCCAAGCTGATGTCGCGCGACTGGGTGATCTGGGCGGAGGCACCGGATAAATACGAAGCCGGCACCCCGGCCATCATCAATGTGATTGCCTTTGCCAAAGCCCTGCTTTTAAAGCGACAATTCGGGAATGATGCGTTCCAGAGATCAGAGAACAGGTCGGCAGATGTCAAAGAAATTCTGTACCGGGATGAACTGGCGGGATATACGCAACGTGAACTGCTGCGCAAACTCGGAGACACGCTCATCGGCCGGGACAGCCGGGTTCCAACGCTGAACGGCGACCAGCCCTTTATCAATCTGGACAACAGCGCCAGCACCCCGACATTCGAACCGATATGGGATGCGTTTTGCCGGTTCTGGCGGCAGCCGCCCGATATACAACAAAAGATCATTCAGGAGGTCAAATCCATCTGCGCCGGGTTCCTGAATGCGCCGCCAGCGGAATATGACATCATCTTTACATCCAATACCACTGAAGCCGTCAATACAGTTGCAGAAAACCTCACTCCGGACAAAACTAACGAGAGTGAGCCGGTCATTGTCAACACCCTGCTCGAACACTCGTCCAATGAATTGCCATGGCGTGCGCTACCGGGACACACGCTGCTGCGCCTTTCCGTTGACAAAACCGGATTCATGGATCTGGGAGAGTTGGAGAATCTGTTAAAGGCCTATAACCGGGACGGCGTGCACGGCTGCAAACGCATCAGACTGGTGGCGGTCAACGGCGCATCGAATGTGCTCGGGACTTGCAATGACCTTGCTGAAATCAGCCGCATTGTGCATCAATACGGTGCACAGCTTCTGGTGGACGCCGCACAGCTGACCGCGCACCGGCAAATCAACATGTCCGCTGTCAACATCGACTATCTGGTGTTTTCCGCGCACAAAGTGTACGCGCCGTTCGGCTGCGGTGTGCTGGCGGTGCAAAAGGGACTGTTGAAATTCAGTTCTGAACAATTCGAGTTGATAAAAGCCTCCGGCGAGGAAAATATCGGCGGCATTGCCGCGCTCGGCAAAGCATTGAATCTGCTGCAGCGCATCGGCATGCCTGTGATTCAGGAGGAGGAGCGTTCTCTGACCCGGTACGCCTATCGGGAATTGTCAAAGCTCGCCGGCATTAAGCTTTACGGCATCACGAACCCGGATTCTCCCGAATTTGCGCATAAAATCGGCGTGATCGTATTCGACGTCAAGGGCAAAATCCCCAATCAGGCGGCCAAACAACTGGCCATCAGGGGCGGAATCGGTGTGCGCTACGGCTGTCACTGCGCGCATATTCTGGTCAAACATATGGTGGGTGTGCCGCCGTTTTTTGAAGGTCTCCAGCGCGTCATACAGCTCCTGTTTCCCAAATTGCGGCTGCCCGGCGTGGTGCGCGTGAGTTTGGGGCTGGAGAACACGCATCGAGATGTGGATGCGTTGATTCAGGGGCTCAAAGAGATGACCGATGACTCGATAAAACGCAATGCGATGCCCAAATCTATAATATCTAAAGTGCAGAAGCAAATAGACCGGTATGTGCAGGAATCGGTAGAGAGTATATTTTTCCGGGGATGTAAAAAGGAACAATAGATTTTTAAAATAAGGAATTTTCCTATATTTTAAAAATTTCCATTTGATTTTTTACGTTTCTCTACTAATATATCCATCGATGCCAGATGTTGCGTTTGCTGATTAAAAACATAACAATGGAAAATGCAAGCAACACCAACACACTCTGGCTTACGGCAATATGACCGTTTTCATTAATGGCTGTTTTCAAAAGATCAGACCCATAGGTTAATGGAAAAAGATAGGAAAGAGGACGTAGAAAAACCGGCAACTGACTGATGGAGATGAACAAGCCGCACAGGAAAACCATAGGAAACCGAAAAAAGCTGGAAAAGGTCTGCGCTTCAAAAACTTCACTGACCGATACGGCAATGAATAATCCCAGAAACGAGGAGGTCACGGCGATTAAAACGACGCTTGTCATGACAGTGAGCCAATGAATATTGGAAATATTGACAAAGAACAGGGCGATAAACACCGGTGTTTGTGATTTGAGAAAAAACATCAGCATCCAGGCAAAAGGAAAAATGATGCCCCAACTGATATTGGGCGGTTTCAGGTAATAGTTGCGCATATCTTTTTTCAGGATATTCCAAAAGGCGACGCCAGTCTTTATTTTATTTTGCCTTCCTTTTCTTTTTTCATCATATCTCGTTCAATGCCGGTAATTTTCACAAACACCTCTTCCAGCGGTGGTTTGATAATTTTGGTTTCCATCACCTTGATGCCCCGGGCATTGAAGAACGTCATGAACGGTATTAAATCCAGCACGGTTTCCGATCGCACCTGAAACACAGAATCTTGAATTTGTGTCAACTGACATTGACTGAACTGCCGGCAAAAATCCTGTGCGAACCGGTTAGGTTGCGTCGCACTGTCGAATGAAAACTGAATAATCCGTTCTTTTTGCATGTCTTGCATCAATTCATGGATCGTCCCGATTTTGATGATCTGACCGTTCACAATAAAAGCAATCCGGTTGCACAGCCATTCGGCTTCTTCAATATAATGGGTGGTCATGAAAATCGTGGTGCCGGTACAATTCAGATTTTTAATCAGGGAACGGATTTGCCGGGCGCTGGCAACGTCGATACCGGTAGTCGGCTCGTCCAGAAACAAAACGCTCGGTTTGTGAATGATGCCTGCTGTTATGGTAAGTTTTCGCTTCATGCCTTTGGAATAAGACTTGTAAAGCTTTTCACCGGCATTCGTTAAATTGAATTGGTTCAGTAGTTTTTTCGCCCGGCGCTCTCGTTCGGCCTTGCCGATCCCGTACAGCGAGGCGCAAAAACACAGGTTATTAAATCCGTCCAGTTCATCGTACAAGTTGCTTTCGTCCGGGACAATACCGATCAGGTCCTGCGCTTTTTTGATATGTGCGGTATAATCAATACCATTGAAAAAAATGTTGCCGGACGTGGGACGAGCCAGGCTGGTCAGCATATTGATGGTCGTGATCTTGTCTGCGCCATTTGGTCCCCCAAAGCCCTAAAATTTCATTTCTGATCACAGAAAAATTCAGATTGCGTAACGCCGTAAATCCGTCAAAATATTTGGTCAATTGACGCGCTTCCAAAACAGGTGTTTGCACAAGCTGTGAATACTCTTGTTGTTATCAATATCTTTAGTAGGATAAATAAAACGGATAACAGGCGCAAACATTGTCCCACGATGATTTTAAAACAAACTCCAGCCGATCAGCATTATTAAAAATCCGCCGCCGTAAATAAACGGAATCAAATAAAAAACCAAGGCTTTCCAATTGAATTGCGCAACATGTGCAGCGATCAGTTGGCGCACAATTACAAAACTCAGTGCAATGGCGGTTACCATTAAAAGCAGCGAAAGAATCATTATCGTCGGATCACGCCATACAGGCAGAACCGAAAGTTGACTGCTATTTTGTAAAATGTCGTTTGCCGACTTTATTCCGACAGGATCAGAAATCGTATGCGCCCAATATGGCAAACGCGATGTCATTTTGAGCAGCGCCTTGACCACATGTGCAGCACCCATAATCGGAATAAAGGCGATACCAAATTTCAAAAAATAATCGCTGAGGCCAAGGTGTCCCCCGAAAAGGCGGAAAAGCCCAAAGGGCAAAAGCCAAATGAACGTTGGCAGCGCTGCAAACAGTGTAATGGATTTTATCAGACCGATTCCCCAAATGCCGTCTGCATTTACAGTCTGGCTGACGGTTTCCGGTAACCACAATAAAAGGCCAGACGTCACCGACCATTCGGTGAACACCTCGTAAATAACAAATCCTGAAACCACCAGTGCAAACACAGCCTGCGCCGCGGTGAACGGTAACAGTGTCAATACATCTTTGAACCACTGCCGCCGGAACCAACCTGGATTCGGTCTTTGTTCAATACCGGGATTGTTGTGGTCACACGCTTTCAGACATTGTCCGCATAACAGACAGTCCGTGTTCTGATCAAGGTGAACAGGATACAACCCGACACCGCAACTGCGCCCCTGGAAATGATAAGCGGTTTTTGAAGAAATACAGGACTTGTCCTTGCAGTCGTTGCAAATCTCCTGATGACGCACACCCCACCCCAGAGGCGCAAGACGCGCATAAAGCCCCAAAAGATGTCCCACCGGACAAATATGCGCGCAAAATGTATTGCGTCTGAACAACAGCCCGGACCCTGCCGAGGTGATCAAAAGCAATATCATAAACACCGCCATCCGGTACGGCACGCGGTGAATAGCCAGTGTATGGATGCCAACGAACAAGATGAGCACGTAAAAGAGGGTAATTACCCAGCCGGAATGTAAAAACGCCGGCGGTTTTCGACGCAAACCCATTTTGGCGCACAGCGTTGTCACCAGCTCCATCGGGCATATCATACACCAAACCCTGCCAAGAAAAACTGCTGATATAATAATCAACGGCCACCAATAAGACCACACAATTAGATTGGCCGCATTGGTGTTCCTTAGAATTTTGGCAAACGCCATATCATCCGTATTGGCTTTTAATCCGATGATAATTAAAAGGATAAAAATAATAAAGGTGAATATCTGCGCTCCAACGGGAAACCAGATTCGCTTTAACAATCGATTGACAACGTTCAGCATTACTGTTTCCGTTTCTTTTGAAAATTCATATCAGTTTTAAATATTTCAAGGTTTAAAAAACAACATCAAAATGTCAACACTTTATCCGCTTCCACAGTCCATTGCGCAAACTCTTTCATATTGCTCAACTGAACGCCTTGAACGCATTCCAGTTCATGAATACCTCGCGCCTGCGAACAACCACCGCAGCTTTTAACCTTTCCGCCCTGCCGAATCACAGATTTTAGCATACGCTCAATATTATAGTATCCATCCGGTGTGGTTTGATTGGGAAGAGCGCAAGTCACCGCGTCAGCCAGAAGAAATATTAGAATTTCAACCGCGTCGCCGTGTTCTTTTTGCAGAGTCATGGCCATGCGCAGTGCATTGTAGGCCTTTTCCGTCCCATAGGGAGCATCGTTAATAATGATGAGTATTTTTTGCATGCTACCTTCGATAAAATCCAAAATTCGTTAAAAAAGCAATGCATTGCTCAAATTGTTCTTTGAAACAATTGCATTGCTACATTTTTTTCCAGTTCTTTTTATCTCTCTGACTAATTTATTTGAGTGCGATGTGAATTTTCTTATTAAATGATATGGTATGTTTTCCTTTCAACAATGTCTTTTACCTGTTTTATTCCTGTTTTTTAATGATTTGCAATCCCATGATTCTAACCCCGTCTTGCGTCTTCATCGATAATCTGGCCGGTTCAGTGATCAGACACTCCCCAGCATGAAGACGGCTTTCTTTTCCATTAACATTCACTGTCGCCGTTCCCTGGATCACAGTAAAGACGACAAAAGAGTCCATGTCGCAATCCGGCAGGGAACCGCCTGGCGGCAATTCAATGATCCGGGCTTTGAATTCCGGAGAGCGATGGAACACATTTTTGTCCCGTTGCTCATAGGGGAAAAATGGCATGGTTTTCAAATTAAAAACTTTCACAGGTCATCTCCTTTCATAGTATGCGTCGTTGTGGTTTGCCGGTCAAGTATCTTTTCGATGATCAGGCCGGTCAGGATAGCAAACGTACTGGTCAGAATGAGCCGGGTTATCATAAACCGTACGCCCAGAAATTCCAACTCTACCATCTCCTGGGGCAGTTTAATACAGGCCCAGGCTGTGAGAAAATAACGATATTTGACAGCCGCGCGCCCTTGTGGCGCAGCGCGGCTGCGATCGGAAAGGCGACGTAAAGCGGGCCGGTCGGTGTAGCGCCAAACAGCAGCGCCAGAGCCACGCCGCGAATACCGGATGTTTGTCCCAAATGCCTGACCACCATCTCGCGTGAAATCCACACCGAGAACAATCCCATCAATATGAGCACGGCCGGCAAAATCATCAGCATCTCTCTGCCTAATGACCAGGATTCTTTCAGTATCGAGGACTGATGTGCCGGAAAGAGGATTGCAACAATCGCCGTGATGATCAGCAACAGGATCAGAACAATCCATTCCTTCCATGGACGTTTGGATTGTACACTCATAAAATCACCCCCATCAACATACCGAGCGCCAGCGCAAAAATAAAGCTGAGACCATTCCGCAATAGCGCGAAGCGTTTGCCCAACTCTTTGGCTTCTATGGGAAAAGTCACAATCCCGATCATGGTCAGCGTCGCCACAAAGGTGGCAATAATCGTTACAGAAGCGCCGCTGCGCAACAGGGAGCCGGCCATGGGAAACGCGATCAGGGATGGAATGTGCAGCACGGCTCCCGCCATACCGGTTAACACCACGCCGGTCACACCGGATTTTCCGCCCAGCCAGTGAGCCAGTTTATCAGGAGTGATGAGCCCCACAATGAGCCCCATCAGCACCACAACCGTTAAAATAGTCGGCAGAATCCTCAGAAACGAACGCCCGGCGATGCGCAGAGCTTTCCAGGCGCGGCTTTGATCTTTGACAAACGCAATGATTAATAGGATTAACGCCAAAACATTGATAATGATCGTTGTAGACCTCATAAATTACTCCTGAAAGTATTTGAACGCTATAAAATATCTTCCGGTTTTTATAACAAAATATACATGATGGTTCCTGCTCATTCATCCTGTAATGCAATGACAGGATCAAGTCCGGCGGCTTTGCGCGCCGGGTAAACGCCAAAAAACAAACCGATGATCAGCGAAAAGACAAACGAATACATCATGGAAGGCAGTGAAAGAGCTGAGCGCCCATTCCGTTGCAGCCGCAATGATTACAGATACAATGATACCGATCAATAGTCCCATCACCCCGCCTCCTATACTCAACATAGCAGCTTCTAAAACAAATTGAACAGAAATATCCTTACGAGTGGCGCCCACCGCCATACGCAGTCCAATTTCATGGGTTCGCTCGCGGATGGCAATCAGCATGATAGCCAGAATGCCGATGCCGCCCACCAGCAGCGAAATGCCGGCAATGCTGGTAATCAGGGCGGTAAAAGCGCCCGTAGTCTCGCGTTGCGTCTCCAGCAATTCGGTCTGGTTCTGAATGGTAAAGTCATCCGGCTTGTCGCTTTTGTCAAGACGATGTCGTTCACGCAGCGCTTGTCTGATTTGCTGTTGCGCTGCGGCCATTTTATCCTGACTCACCACCTGAATATTGATTGAAGCAATATAATCCTGATTAAACACCCGGCGCAGGGCTGTTTGAATGGGAATAAATATCTGGTCATCCTGGTCAACGCCGTTCAGATCAACGCCTTTGGCTTCCATGACGCCGATAACCAAAAATGGAACTCTGCCAATACGGATCGTTTCGCCGACCGGGTTGGCGCCGTCGAACAGATTGTCAACAATGGTTTGTCCCAAAACCGCGACCCGCCGCGAGGCGCGGTTTTCTTTTTCACTGAAAAAAAAGCCTTTTTCAAGGCGAAAATTGCGCACCTCGGGAAATTCAACACTGGTTCCCACAATGGTGGTATTCGTGCTTAAATGGCCGAACTTGACCTGCATTTTTTTGCTTTGCACTGGCGCGGCGCGTTCAATGATCAAAGCCTGTTGCAGCGCCTCGGCGTCTTCAAGTCGCAATGTGGTCACAGTGCCACGAATCTGCATACGCCCGGGCGATTTCCGCACCTGTCCGGCATTGACGATGATCAGGTTGGTGCCCATGGCCTCGATTTTGCCCAAAACTTCATTTTGCGCCCCCTTGCCGATAGCGACCATGACAATCACCGCGGAGACACCGATGATAATGCCGGTCAGCGCCAGGGCGGTGCGCATTTTATGCGCCAAAAGCTGTTTGCGTGATATTTTTACACTGCGCGCTATTTTCATAGTTTTGCTGCCCGCGAAAAACACGAAAAAACAACAAAAATTAAACAAATATTTTTTGTTAGAAATCTAACCAAGTTATCCATTTTTTTCACAATCAATTTTTTTTTCATATATTCTGCGTGTTTCGCGGGCTATTTAATTGTCGATATAATAGCATAACTTTCATCAGGATAAATCAATTCAGCCATAATTTTTCCTTTTGGTAGTGTCTTTCGTGGGCAATCTCATGAACGTAACGATTCTACCGGCTGCAATCGGGAGGCGCGGCTGGCCGGCTGCATACCGGCGATAATTCCTACCAAACCGGAGCAAACAACGCCAAGTACAATCGCTTCCCAGGACAACAGGACCGGCATACCGGTGATGATTTGTAAAATCCGGGCGCCGATTCCACCCAGAATGATGCCCAGGACGCCGCCGGCTGATGTAACGACTGCGGCTTCGACCAAAAATTGCAATTTGATATCCTTGCGGCGCGCGCCCACAGCCCGGCGTAAACCTATTTCTTTTTTCCGTTCATTCACGGAAATCAGCATGATATTGGCAACGACAACGCCTCCGGAGATGAGTGCGATACCGGCAACCAAAGCCAGAAAAATATTTAAAGTCCCCGCCACTTTTCCGGCAAATTCCGTCACCTCGTCCGGGGTTACGATTCGGAAATCATCCGGCATGCCCGGTGAAATAACATGCCGCTCACGCAACATGGCGGTAATATTTTCGGCAGCCTGATCCATTTCACCGGCGGAGGTCAAGAGAATTTTTATCCCAAAGGTATAGTCCACATTCGCCACCCGGCGCATAAAGGTCGTGAGTGGAATATTGATCCGGTTGTCCATATCACCGCCACCGGGACTTGTGCCTTTGGGCTGCATCACGCCTTTGACCTCGAACTGCACATTACCGATGCGAAGGTGCTGTCCGACGGGATTTGTATCGCCAAACAGTTCTTTCTGCACCGTGGGCCCTACCAGGCAGACACGATTCAAATGATCCATATCCGTTTGTGAAATAAAGTCGCCCGACTGTACATCCCAGTCCCACACATACGCCCAGGACGGTGTAATGCCGAAAACAGCAGCGGTTGTCGATTGATCCAAATATTTGATTTCGGCATTACCCTTGCGGCTAAAGGGCGCCACCTCCGCAATGCCGTTCACTTCGCGTTTAATCGCTTTAGCGTCCCGCAGGGTCAACGTGGTGGTTGGTCCTTCGCCAACGGGTTGCCCCCTCTCTCTGCCACCGCCGGCAAACACCATCATGCTGTGCAGACCAAACTTTTTCACGCGGTCCATCACCCGTTTTTGCGCGCCCAACCCGGCCGAAACAATGAGCGTCAGTGCGGTTATGCCAATGACAATGCCGATCATCATCAAAAAGGTGCGCAGTTTGTTTCGTCCCAGTCCGATATAAGCAATTTTAAAAAGTCTATTGGTTTTCATCTTTGGCCTCCGTTGCAGAAATTTTTTCCAATTCATGTTTCGCATTGACCGGATTTTTATTTTCTTTTTCTGCAACGATTCTACCGTCAGCGATTTGAATAATGCGTCCGGCATGCGCGGCAATATCCGGTTCATGGGTCACCAGCACAATCGTGCGTCCGGAATTGTTAAGCTCGGTAAATAATGCAATAATCTCCAAACCGGAACGGGTATCCAGGTTGCCTGTGGGTTCATCAGCAAAAATAATTTCCGGATCATTGACCAGCGCCCGGGCTATCGCAACCCGTTGCTGCTGTCCGCCGGAAAGTTCGCCCGGATGATGGTCAATGCGGTCAGCCAAACCGACGGCGGTCAGCGCCGCTTTGGCCAGTTGGGTAATATTCTGTTTATCCGAATAAATCAACGGGAGTTCCACGTTTTCCAGCGCATTGGTGCGGGGCAATAAATTAAATGCCTGAAAAACAAAACCGATTTTTTGGTTGCGGATTCCCGCCAATTGCTCATCGTTCAATGCCCCGACATCGCTGCCGTCAAGCTGTATCGCGCCGGTAGTGGGTTTATCAAGGCAGCCTAATAAATTCATCAAAGTCGATTTACCGGATCCGGACGCGCCCATGAGCGCGACAAATTCACCCTGACGGATATCCAGCGAAACATCGTTAACAGCCGCCACTTGCGCGCCGCTCTTGCCGTAAATCCTGGATACCTGTCGCGCTTGAATAATGGTTTTATTCATCATCAGTTTCCTTTTATTTACTCAGAAATAACAATTTTCTCGCCTTCTTTCAGTCCGTCTCAGTAACGTCCGGTTAGGTAATTGCAACGCTCAGATTATACAAAAAAATATGACATAACACAAAAAAACACTTGACATTACGTCAAAAATTTTGAAGTCGATTTTCATAACATTAATAAATATAAGGTGTTATGGAAATGCGACGTAAATTCAAAAAGTTTAAGCCTCGACAAAAATCTAAAACATTCAAAAGACTAATGGAACCGATCAAGGCTATCTTGTCCAAGGTACCACCATTAGTTTCACGAGGAGATCGACCTCTGCAAATGACATTTGAAGATCAACTCAATGCCCTCGTGTTTTATCATCTTGAAGAGCATGAATCAGGGACTCATCTTGTCCAGGTTCTTCAAGAAGATACATTTGCTCGGGAGCATATTGCCCCGAAAGAAGGAATCAAAAAAAGTAGCTTTTTTGAGGCTATCAACAATCGCGGCCTCGAACAACTAGCTGTTGTTTTTAATGAACTTCAAGCCAAAGCTGCGACCACTATCCCAAAGCAATTTGAACATTTGGGGGAGCTTGTTGCCATCGACGGTTCTTTGATTGATGCTGTTCTTTCAATGACTTGGGCTGATTATAGAAACGGCTCTAAAAAGGCAAAAGTTCATCTCGGTTTTGATATTAATCGGTCCATTCCAACAAAACTATATCTCACAGGCGGTTTAGCCGGTGAACGACCATTTGTCGATCAAATACTCTCTTCTGACCAGTCCGGCGTTCTTGATCGGGGCTATCAATGCCATAAACGCTTTGACCAATGGCAGGAGGACGGTCGTCAATTTTTCTGCCGCATCAAAGCATCGACGAAAAAAATGTCTTTATGCACATGACATAAAACCAGAAAGCATTGTTTTTTATGATGCTATAGTTTTATTGGGGACGCCGGGCACCAATCAAACAAAAAAGTCGATACGACTTGTCGGTTATAAAATCGGCAATGTAAAATACTGGATCGCGACAAATCGTTATGACCTCTCTGCAGAAGATGTTGCTCAGGCATACAAACTTCGTTGGGAAATTGAAAATTTCTTCGCTTGGTGGAAACGCCATCTCAAAGTCTATCATCTCATAGCTCGAAGTCAGTACGGACTTATGGTTCAAATTCTCGGCGGCCTCATTACATATTTGCTACTGGCAATCTATTGTCATGAAAATTATAACGAAAAAGTTAACATCGAAAGAGTGCGAGAACTCCGTATTCAAATTCAAAATGAAGTGCGAGATTCCGACAAGAAAAATCGTAGAAAATCTCATCGAAAAAATCGACGAAATTACTTACGTGCAAAAACCTAACCGGACGTTACTGAGTCCGTCTGTAATTTCGATCAAACCATCGCTGGTCCAGCCGGTCTTTACGTTTCGCGGTTCACGCTGATCGCCTTGCAGTACAGTGACAAAGCGTTCTCCACGTTCTCGATAAATAGCAGCAAGCGGAATGGTCAGTACATTGTTGCGTGTTTCCAGCCGAATCGTCACATTGGCGGTCATTTCGGGGCGCAGCTTTTTGTTTTTATGATCTGTAATTTTCAAGGTGACAATATAATTCACCACATTATCCTGAATCACCGCTTTGGGATAAATAGCGGTTACCCTTCCATCGAATTCAGTGTCGGGGTAAGTATCCACTGTAAAACCGGCGGTTTGTTCTTCCTGAATTCGGCCAATATCAGTTTCATCCACAAAAGCCTGCACCTCCAGACGGTTCAGATCAATAATTGTCACAAACGTCGGCGCGGCAAAACTGGCGGCCACGGTCTCGCCTTCCTGAGTCGATACCGATGCCACAATCCCGGCAATCGGCGCGGTTATTTTGCTATAGTCCAGTTGAACCTGGGCAAATTCCAGATTAGCCCGCGCCTGTTCCAACTGCGCCTTGTTCACGGCAAAGGATTTTTCCGCAACGTCCAGCTGGTTTTGAGAGATATAATTTTGTTCAAACAATGACTTTTGCCGCCTCAGGTCCAGTTGGGCATATTCGAAATTGGCACCGGCATTCTGCCAGTTTGCATGCGCCTGATTATATTTGGCCTGCAATTCCGATGGTTCCAGTTCGGCAATAATCTGCCCTTTTTTGACAACATCGCCCACATTGGCGTAAATATTTTTAACCAGACCCGATACCCGCGAACCCACCCTCACCTCCGCGCCGACCATGGGTTTGATAATACCGGTCGCCAGCACACTGGAGCCAATATCGCGACGTGTGACCACGGCGGTTTTAAAAGCGCTGTCGGAATCATTGTTTTTTTGCAGCAGAGAATTGCCCAGCAAAATAACCGCGATCAAAACAATGACAACGCCAGCTCCGATATATATTTTTTTCATTTTATACATGTCCCTTCATTACGGCAAAAATACCTGGTGGCAATATCATTTTATCCAACATATTTACAATTCGTCAGAGAATGATAATTTTTTTAATTTCAAACTATTAAAATCATCCTGCAAATCAATTGTTTTGCTGATGAATAACGCCGGTTGCACGATCCAGTTCAGCAAGAGCAATCTGATAATCCGCAAGGGCTTCAATTAATGTCTGTTCGGCATTCACAAAGACAGTCTGAGCATCGATCACATTTAGCATGGAACCCAGGCCTTCACGGTATTCGCCTTCAGCGATATCGCGGCTCTCCAGTGCGTTTTCATAAAAAATACGAGAGAAAAGTACCCGTTCGGCTGCTTCCTTACGCTGCAGATGCGCGTTCCAAACGTCCAGACTTATTTGTTGACGAATACTCTCCTGCTGCCGGATCAGGTTCTGCATCGTCAAATTTTCCTGCTTTACTTGCGCCGGCCGGACAAAACCGCTGAACAGCGGCAGGCTTAAACTCATGCCAATATAAGAAGATGAATTCATCTCCGACATTGTATCTCCGGCATAATTATAACTGCCGTCCAGAGAAAGAGTCGGCAAATACTCACTGCGGGCAATATTTATATTTGCATGTTGAGCGTTGATTTGCCTTTTAATGCGGTCCAGCTCTGGCCGGTTTTGAAAAGCTATTTGCAAATAATTTAGCATATTTCATGTTCATTCCCGATCCTCTTTGGCAGATGCCGCGCGCCTTGATCCTGCGACTCTTCTCATATTGGGAAACCGTTCAGAAACAATGCTGTAAAATTTATCCCATTGGTCCGGCGTTAATACTTTTTTGAATTGGTAAAAATGCCAGATGACCAGATATTGAGATTCCATTTGCAGCTGGCTGATCTGATTCAGCAAGGTGTCGATACGACCATCCTGTGGGTGCGGCTGCCAGATTTCCTGCAGCAATTGATTATTGAGCCCTTCCAACACCTGATTCAAAGAATCCATTTTGGAGTGAAAGGCGCGGCGGATTTCCTCAAAGCTTTCGATTTGTGTCGCGGTTAAATCGAGTTCACGTTTGACTTGTTCAAAGCGAAATTCACGCACGCCGGCGCAGGGACTTGGATTGATCCATTGTTGATAGATCATTGTGCCCAGCGCGCTCAGATTGATCAGGGTAACAATGATGATCAGTATTAAAATTTTTTTATTCATTCCCGTGTCTCGCTTTCGGTTAATGCCAATATCCGTATGTCCGGAGAACCCGGCGGCAAAACCTCAAAATAATTCAAACCAAAAGAATCCGCTGTTTGTTGTGCAACGTCGGACAAGTCCGGGGTCGACAAGGTCATAAAAGTTCCCAACTGAATTCCTGCCCAAACCGTAAACAGCAGCGCCACCGCTGTCAACACGGGACGCAACAGGGCCGGCAAGGTATTTTTAGCTTTGCTGATAAAGCTGCGCCTGTTTTCCTCTTCCAACCGGATAGAAAGGCGCGTCCACAGAAACGGCGGCGCGAGGACAGGTTCGACGGGATGGTCAGGCTGCCACAGGGTTTCAAAATATTTTAACTTTTCCCGGCAGGCGCGGCAGTTTTGCAAATGTTCAGCGATTTCGTTGCGTTGCCTTTGTGGCAATTCGTCATCCAGATACCGCAGCAGCTTTTTTTTGATCGTTTTATGGTTCATATCAAGTCCTGTTTCTGTTTATTAGACCCATGTCATGTAAAAAACTTGCGCTTAGAGCAGGTCTTTTTTCTGGTGAATCAGTATTTTGGCCAGATTTTCTTTGGCCCGGCGCAGCAACGATTCTACCGCCGACAAGCTGATGTCCATAATTGCAGCAATTTCGTCATAGGACAACTCTTCATAGCGTTGCAGAATCAGCGCTGTTTTTTGCCGCTCAGAAAGTTGATGAATGGCGCGCTGAACAATTTGTTCTTTTTCAGAAATTTCAACCTGTTGGTCCGGCGTATGGTCCGGCGACGGCAGTTGTGTTTTTCCTTTATCCTGAAACATAAACTCTAAAGACATCAGGTTTTCCAGTTTTTTCCGGCGTTGTTTTTTTAAACACGTATTCACTGTAATCCTATAAATCCAGGAAGATAATTTCGCCTCGCCGCGAAATTTTTCTATAGAATGAAAAATTTTAACAAACACATCCTGGGTAATATCTTCGGCTTCCGCCCGGCTGCCGCTCATGCGATAACAAACATTGTAAACCCAGTCATGATGATCATTGAATAATTGTTTGAACGTCTTTTGTTTGTTGGCTTTCATTTCCGTTTTTTTATTTTATAAATACCCGTATACAAGACCCGAAATGTAGCAAAAACTTGCTCGATTATCATTACATTTTTATCATGAATTGCTGTTTTATTCTAAATAGAGCGATTTTAACCCAGAACAAAAAACAGGCCGCCGCGCCCGCTCATTTTTGTCCGTCGTGACCTCGTTTTTTGAGATTTATCCTTGCTTTGAATTGGTTTTTTTTTCATATTATTATCACCTGGTGCGTGGATTGATTTTAGTTGATTTTTTCTTAATTAAAATAATAACAATCTATTATAATCCCAAAAGGTTATTTATTTTTCTAAGAAACGACCAGCTCGGTAATAATAAAATCCTCAAATAGCAACCTATTCACATCTTTAAAGTATGTTTCAGATGAATCATGATGATCATTTCCCCAAAAAATATTCAACTCTATCGGTCATTGTTCAAAGGAAGAACAGATATATATGCTATTCGATGGGAAAAAAATGGCTACAGTGGGTATATGCCCGCATATAAGGTCGATTGGTCATTGTATAAAATCCACAAGGCAAAAGGGGGAACATTCAAAAATTATAAAAACAAAAAACTTTTACCAGTAGACAACAGTGCTATTGCATCGCATCTTGCAGGTGAAAAATGTTGTGGAATTTACCCGCTTTTACAAGATAACACATCATTTTTTATTGCCGTGGATTTTGACAATCAAAATTGGCAAAAAACTATTCTTCAACTTTACCGCACATGCAACACATACAATATTCCATGCTATATAGAACGATCCCGTTCAGGGAATGGAGGACATTTATGGATATTTTTTCAAAAGTCATTTCCCGCTGAAAGCAGTCGTAAAATTATCTTTGAAATACTGAAAAGATCTAAAATAATCTCCCAGTTTGATAAAGAGCCCAGTTTTGACCGCGTGTTTCCCAATCAAAATTACCATTCGGGTAAAGGCATGGGCAATTTGATAGCTCTTCCCTTACAAGGAAAATCGTTAAAACACGGAAATTCATGTTTTTTAAATCCAGAAACATTCAAACCCTTGGAGAATCAATGGGAATTTCTTAAAACAATCAAAAAAATTCCCGAACAACAGTTTAGAGATATCTATAATAGTTTATTTAAACAACCCTACCACAGCATGTTTATGATAAGCCCAAATACAGAAGGGTCTGAAAAACTGGAAATAATTATCAGCAATCAGGTATATCTTCACAAAGCTGAGTTAAATCATAAATTGATTACATTCCTTAGAGAGGAATTAAACTTTTACAACGCTGATTTTTTAATTAAAAGAAAGCTCGGAAAAAGCACGTTTAATACAGAAAAATTTTTTAAACTCATTCAGGAATCAGATAATAAAGTAATGATTCCCCGGGGTTTTTCTTCCGAATTAATCCAATTTTGCAAAGATGAGAACATACCATTAAAGATAATAGACAAACGAGAGAAAAAAATTTACATTGATTTTGGTTCGGAAATTGAACTTGAAAGTCATCAGGAGCTGGCACTTGAAAAAACACGAGAAAAGGATTTTGGTGTTATTGTTTCACCGCCGGGTTCCGGGAAAACTGTGATTGGATTAGCGCTCATCGCCGAAAAACAACAGCCGGCCTTGATTATTGTCCATAGAAAACAATTATTCGACCAATGGATTGAACGAATCCAAGACTTTTTAAAAATCCCCAAAAAAGATATTGGGCAAATAGGCAATCAAAAAAATAAAATCGGAAAGTCAATTACGGTTGCAATGATTCAAACCCTGTCAAGAATGACAGATTATACAAAGTTGGCCAGTGCTTTTGGGACAATTATCATTGATGAATGTCATCACATACCCGCCAAATCCTTTAGGGAAACCATTGTTCATTTCAATTCTTATTATTTGTATGGGTTGACAGCAACGCCCAAAAGAAAACACAATGATCAGAAATTGATTTTTGTTTTTATTGGCGATATTCTTTATCATGTAAAACAATACGAGTTTCTCGCCAAGAATAAAATTCAAACCGAACTTAATATAAGAGAAACGGAACTATTTGTTCCTTTCAATTATAAAACTGATAAATATGAAACAATTTCTCGTATACTTGTACATGACACACATAGGAATTCTCTGATCATTAAAGATATTGATAACAACGCAGAACGCTTCAAAACCATTTTGATATTGACGGAGCGAAAGGCTCATGTAGATATTTTAAACCTGTACTTGAAAGAAAAATATGAAACGATAACCATTCATGGCGGTGACTCGGAAACCGCTAGAAAAAACAAACTAGAACAGATAAAGCAAGGGCATTATAAAATAGTAATCTCAACAGGGCAATTTTTTGGAGAAGGTATTGATATCAATAATCTTGATTGTCTTTTTATTGTTTATCCCTTTGCATTTGAGGGTAAACTCATCCAGTATATTGGCAGAATTCAACGCTCTGGAAAACCACCCGTTATTTTTGATTATCGTGATTCAAAGATTGATTACTTTGAAAACATGTTCAAACAACGTAAAAGATACTATAAAAAATTGCTAAACAATCCTCCAAGCAACATTCATTTTACCTCATTTGATTCATAACAGGTCCCAGCCACCAAACTCACCCTTTCCCACCTGTCTGTTTGATGAATGGCATTGCATTCGTCTGCTGCACTTTATTTTTTCTTGACTTTCGGGTCATTAATAGCTATTTTATTGCTTCAATTTTTTAGACTCAATATTTGTCTGCAGATTTACAGTTCAAATCAACCGGTTCGGCAAAAGACTTGTCCAGCAAACTGAATTTTATAGTGCCCCGTTCTTATAAAATGCGTTCAAACATGCAGGTAAAGTATGAATAAAATTCTCGATACGGTTATCAAAGTCGAAGACGAATCTAAAAAAGTCGTCCAGGACGCGCAGCAAAAAGCGCGGGACATGAAAGAAAAAGCAGAAAAAGAAAACGCTGCCCGCGTGGATGCCGCACGCAAAGAAGCAGCATCGTTATATCAGAACTCTATTGAAAAGACCCAAAAAGAATGGCAAGAAAAAATCCAGCAAACCCGTTCTGCTCAAGACACCTTGTACTCTGACCTGCTCAAGGCCAAACACGACGACATTGAACAGGCGGTTGACAAGATATTAACGCAGATTAAAACCCCGCAGCATAAAACACTGAATGAGTAGCGCATTAAAAAAATATGCGTTTATTAACGCCAAAGTTCGCGCTCGCATTAGCAAAATGCTGCCCGATGAGCTCCTGGATGAGATGATCCAGGCAAAATCATTTCTTGAATCCATTGAGCATCTCAAGGGCACACCGTACGATACCATTTATGCGGTCTATTCCGAAACCGGCGATCTATTAACGGCAGAGAAAGAGCTGCTCAAAAAAGAAATTGCGCTCTACCTTGAGCTATTGAATTACGTTGACAAAAAAACCGTCGGGTTTATCAGGGCGCTTGCGTTGCGTTATGAAATCAATAATCTCAAAAACTGCATCCGTCTTTTTTTTGATCGGTTTATACGCGAACGGGATATTTCGTCGCAGACCCCTTATCTCATCTATGACAACATAATTCATCCAATGAATTGTGACCGCATCATTTACGCCGGTTCTCCGGACGAGCTGATTGAAGGACTGTCAGGTACGCCCTATTATGATATCGTCAAATCAAATATTCTCCGACTCGACAAAACCTTAACAGTCTTTCCCATTGAAACCGCCCTGGATCGCTTTTATTACGACAATGTCATTCAGCAGATATCTTCCTGTCTGTCCAGAAAAGACAAAGAGATCGCGCTCCGGGTTGTTTACCTTGATATAGATCTTGACAATATCGGCAAGATGATCAGATTCAAGCAGTTCTACGATATGGATGTGGAAACCGCGCAAAGCCATATAACTCCTTATGGTCTGGTTCCCCGGGAGCCTGATGCCTTTAAACAAATGTACGAAAATGAAGATATATCCGATATTCTATCCGCTTTGATGTCAAAAAGTGACAAATCGTTAAAATCTTTTTTCCAATCAGACATGCGCGAGCGCAACGCAAAGCTGCTGTTTATTGAAAAAATAACCGAGCAGATACTCCTCTATAATGCACAGAAAATACTTTCAGGCCCCCCGTTTAATATCGGTATCATACTTGCCTATTTTATATTGAAAAAGAATGAAATAAAAAAAATAATGACGATTCTGAATGCAAAAAACTATAACTATCAGCCGCAAAGGATAAGCGAACTGTTATGATGTTTCCTGAAAAAATGATCCAAGTGTTCGGTATCATCCCGCGTCAGTTCAACGATAAAGTGACCCAGGAACTGTTACGTCAGGAACTTGTGCATTTTATTAATCTGCATTATATAGATCAGGACACCCAGGATAAAATAAAGACGACAGAAGAATCTTCCGATCCTGCAAAAGAACCAAAGAGTCCTTCTGTTACAGATATCAGAAAACGCGCCGAACATTTTTTAAAAATGGGCGGATTCTCCGACTATGCACCCTCCTCCTTACCAGAAGGTGCAGAACCGCTTTTAAACCGTGAACAGGCGGGAAAAGAACTGGATTCGCTGGCCTCCCGGCTGGAATCCCTGCGGAACCGACAGAGCAAGTTGCAGTCGAATATATTAAAAATTGATGACATTAAACGTCAAATCGACCTGTACGGCGACTTTAACAGCATTATCAAAAAGCGTCTGCCGCATGCCTTTCTGCAATCCCATATCGGCAGTATTGATCCTTCACTGCTGGAAGACTTTAAAAAGGAATTTGCATCCCTGCCCTCGCTGGTGCTCGAACTGGGAAAAGATAGCGTGGAAAAATATCTCCTCGTCATCAATATGAAACGCGATGAGCGCGCCGTAAAAAGCATAAAGGAACGCTATCATTGGACCGATGCCGATATGCCGTCCTATGCGAGCGATATCAAAACCAACGCATTATCGGAACTGGACGCAAAGAAAGCCCGCTTGAAAAAAGAACAGGAAAAAACAGCCTCTGAGGTGAACAACATCTTTGCCGAAAGCAAAGATGATCTCATGGAGATTTACACCCGGGCGCGTTTGAATGAATTGAGTCTCAAGGTAAAATCCTACCTCAACACGACCGATCATACCTTTCTGTTCACCGGATGGATTCCCTTGAAGCGCAAAAAGGATTTTGAGAGCACCATGCAGCAAGCCACATCCGGGAATGTCTATCTTGAATGGATCCATCCCGGCGAATTATCTCCGGTTGAACAACCTCCGGCGCCGGTTAAACTGAACAACCCCGGTTTTCTCGCTCCCTTTGAAATGCTGGTTGAAAATTTTGCCATCCCCGCTTATGGAACCATTGATCCCACCCCGTTTGTGGCGCTCTCCTATCTGACCATGTTCGGTCTGATGTTTTCCGATGTCGGTCACGGCCTGGTGTTAATTCTTGCCGGATTGCTCGGTAGCCGCCTGATCAAAGAAAACAATAAAACGAAAAAACTGTTCCAGTTGATCGCCTACTGTGGCGCCTCCGCCGTGATTTTCGGAATTCTTTTCGGTTCCTATTTCGGATTCAGTGTGTTCGAGCCTGTCTGGTTTGATTATCACGGTATTGTTGCAGGCCACGATTCAGGCAATGAATTTGTCAATGATATTTACGGCATCCTCAAAATAACAATCTATTTTGGTATTTTTATTATCGCAGCCGGCATGCTGTTTAACTGGATCACAGCGATTCGTAATCATCAATGGAAACGTCTTGTTTTCGATAAAACCGGACTGCTCGGCGGCTGGCTATATGGCTCCGGCATTTATACGGCTTTTTATTTTATCACCAATGACTATAAATCACTGCCGGACAGCCGTTTTTTGTTAAGCATGATCGCGCTGCCGGCGCTGCTGTTTTTTCTCAAGCCGATTATCGGTTTTATTTTCCCGGATAAAAACGCAAACAAACAGCACTCGTTTTCGTTCTTTACCCTGATTGATATCATGATGGAATGGATCGTCGAGATGCTGGAAATATTCAGCGGATTTTTGGCAAATACGCTTTCCTTTATGCGTGTTGCCGGCCTGGGTATCGCGCATGTGAGCTTGATGATCGCTTTTTATCAAATTGCAACCATGGTCTCACAAAACGGCAGCTTTGGAATCATGTCCTATTTTGTGCTGATTGCCGGTAACATTCTTGTTATTTTGCTCGAAGGACTTTCAGCCGGTATTCAGTCACTCAGGCTGAACTATTATGAATTCTTTTCAAAGTTTTTCCAGGAAACCGGATATCGTTACAATCCCATTTCATTTTCGTCGAGTGAATAATAAAATAACAAACTCATACAGATTCACACTTTCAGGAGCATATGATGAAAACTTTTCGTAACACAAATTCTGCAGCAGATCAATTAAAAGCAAGCATCAAAATCAGCTTGATTGTCCTCACAGCTCTTTTGTTCATCTCGGGCGCGGTGTTTACCACTTTTGCCGCACAGGAAGAAGGCCAGGCCACGACAGAAGAAACAACCGTGGCGCCGCTCTCCAAAGAGCAGGCTGACGTCTCCAAAATGGGATTTCTGGCCGCGGCTATTGCCTTTGGCGCAGGCGCACTTGCTGCCGGTTTTGCCATATCGCATGTGGGCGCTGCAGCCATGGGCGCTGTTGCCGAAAAACCGGAAATCGCCGGTCAGGCGCTTATTTTTATAGCCCTGGCTGAAGGTCTTGTTGTATTCGGCTTTATCACCGCATTGATGATACTCGGCAAAGTCTGATACAGCAATCATGAACATCCGGCAGCCGGAAACCATTTGATTATAAAGGTATGTTTTTATGAAGTATACTGTCATCGGTGATGAAGACACGGTCTTGGGATTTGGTCTGGTCGGTGTTAAAGGATCTGTCGCCACAACAAAGGCCGAAGCGGAACATTCATTTAACGAAGCACTGCAGAATCAAGACATTGGCATTATCATTATTACGGAAAAAACGGCCGAACTCATTCGGCCGCTGGTCAACTCGTATCTGTTTACCTCCAGTTTTCCGCTGATTGTTGAAATACAGGACCGCAGCGGTAAAATGCAGGGAAAACCCGGTATACGCCAGATGGTGAACGAAGCGATTGGTGTAAAACTCTAAGTCTACAAGGCGATCAACATGACCACAAACAATCAGGAAACCGCTCTTATCGAGAGTATTCAGCAAGCGGCCCAGGATGAAGCTCAGGAGATTCTGGATAACGCGCAGCGGACGGTTCAGGAGCGGAAAAAAAGTACGGATCAACGCATCAGTGAATTGAAAAAAGAAACTCAAAAACGAATCGAACAGCAATCAGCCGCCATTGCCCACGAGAGCGAACGTAAAATCGCATCCATAAAAAGAAAACAGCAGCTGGCTCTCAAACAGCAGATTATTGATGTTGTAACAGAACGCGTGAGAGAAAAATTTGAGGCGCTTGTCGAGACCCCGGAATTTAAAGAGATGATATTGAAATGGACCGTTGAAGCAGCGCTGGGGCTTGAGGAGAGTAATGCCGTTCTCAAAGTAACCGAATCGTGTGAACCATTTGCTGATGATTCATTTTGCCGGGAGGCGGAGCGCCGATATAAAAATCTCACCGGGAAAGCAACACATTTAAAACGCTCTCCCGATGTTATTAATAAAGGACACGGTATTATTTTGCAAGCCGAAAACGGAAGAACCGTCTATAACAATCTTTTGCAAACCCGGCTTTACCGACATAGAGACAGGATAGAAGCACGTGTATTAGAGGATATTTTCGATGAATAAATATACGCCGGACAGCAGTGATAAACAAGAACGCATTATCGGATTTGTTTTCAGAGTCAATGGCCCGGTTATTGAAGTCACCGGCATAACAGACGCCATGATGCTGGAACTGGTAGCAGTCGGCAGCCATCAATTAACCGGCGAAATTGTAAAACTGGAAAACGACAGAGCCATTGTGCAGGTTTATGAGGATACCACCGGGGTCAAACCCGGCGAGCCGGTTTACGGCAGCGGCGCATTATTATCTCCGGAACTGGGTCCCGGACTGGTCGGGACGATCTATGACGGTATTCTGCGCCCCTTGTCCGCGCTGCTCGATATCAGCGGTGATTTTCTGGACCGCGGCATATCATCCCCCCCAATCGATCATGAAAAGAAATGGTTATTTGAACCCGAGGTCTCGAAAGGAGATGATGTTCACGGCGGCATGATCATTGGCAGCGTCCAGGAGACGGAATTGTTCAAGCATCGTATTCTTGTTCCCCCGTTTGTCCAGGGAACACTTGAACGTATTGTCTCCAGGGGTGAATATACAGTTGAGGACACCATTGCCGAAATTAAAACGCAAGATTCGGTTATTCCCGTGCGCATGTCGCAGAAATGGCCCATACGCCGCGGCCGGCCGGTCAGCGCGCGTGCGCCTCTGAACACACCGCTCGTTACCGGCCAGCGGGTTATTGATACGCTGTTTCCCATCGCCAAAGGCGGTACCGTGGCCATCCCCGGAGGTTTCGGAACCGGGAAAACCATTACCCAGCACGCTGTGGCCAAATGGTGCGACGCCGATATTATCGTGTACATCGGCTGCGGCGAGCGCGGCAATGAAATGACCGATGTCCTGAATGACTTTCCCGAGCCTCATCGATCCGCGTACCGGCAAAAGCCTGATGGAACGCACCATTCTGATTGCCAATACATCGAATATGCCGGTCTCCGCCCGCGAAGCCAGCATCTATACCGGTGTCACCCTTGCCGAATATATCCGCGACCAGGGTTATCATGTGGCGGTGATGGCGGATTCCACATCCCGCTGGGCGGAAGCCTTGCGCGAATTATCCGGACGTATGGAAGAAATGCCGGCCGAAGAAGGCTTTCCCGCCTATCTGCCGACGCGTGTCGCTGAATTTTACGAACGCGCCGGATATATGGAAACCCTGAGCGGTAAAAACGGCTCCGTTACCCTGATTGGCGCAGTTTTGCCGCCGGGCGGCGACTTTTCCGAACCGGTCACTCAGCACACCAAACGATTTGTGCGCTGCTTTTGGAGTCTGGACCGTCAGCTCGCCAATGCACGCCATTATCCCGCCATCTCATGGCTGGAAAGCTACAGCGAATACCTGACGGATATCGCAGCCTGGTGGGAACAGCATGCAGGAACAGAATGGAGCAAATACCGCAAAGATATAATGGATCTCTTGCAGCGGGAAGTCCGGCTCAACCAGGTGGTCAAGCTTGTGGGCCCGGACGCGCTTCCCGATTCACAACGCTTTATTATTGATGTGTGCAGACTGTTCAAAAACGCGTTTCTGCAGCAAAATGCCTTTGACGAAACGGACCGGTTCTCAACCATCGAAAAACAGTATAAAATGCTTGAACTTATTCTGCATTATTATTATCGCGGCCAAAAAGCGATTAAAAGCGGCATCACCCTGGTGAAACTTCGACAAATGAAGGTCTATCAGGATATTGTAAAAATGAAATTTTCAATTTCCAATGAGGATGTCTCGGAATTTGATAAACTGATGACGCGTCTGGGACGTTCTTTTGACCAGTTGGAGGCTATTTTTGAATAACGATAAAACAAAAGATACACAGATTACCGAAGGAAAACCTAAAGCAGCGGATTCCTCATCATTGTCGTCAAATCTGATTGAACAACTGAAAAGCGGCAAAGAATATGTCGGAATCAACAAAGTGGACGGACCGCTGTTGTTCATCAAAAACACGCATCCTATCGGATTCCGGGAACTCGTTGAATGTATCGATCCCTCCGGCGCTGTGCGTCTGGGAATCGTCCTGGACACATCGGCGGATGTGGTTGTGGTTCAGCTGTTCGAAGGCACTGCGTCTCTCACCCTGCCGAATACGCGTCTGCGTTTCAAGGGGCAGGCGCATCAACTGGGCGTTTCGGAAAAAATGCTCGGCCGGGTTTTCAACGGTCTGGGACATCCACTGGACGGCGGCCCCGCCCCACGGGCTGAAAACTATTACAATGTGAACGGCAAAGCCATCAATCCGACGGCTCGCGAATACCCGCGCGATTTTATCCAGACCGGATTATCAGTGATCGACGGCATGAACACGCTGATACGCGGTCAGAAACTTCCTATCTTTTCCGGAAACGGTCTGCCTCATAACGAGCTTGCCGCGCAGATCACCCGGCAGGCCAAAATACGCGGCACCGAATCCGAATTTGCCATTATTTTCGCCGCTATGGGTGTGAAACACGATGTGGCCAATTATTTTATCCGCTCATTCGAAGAATCCGGCGTGTCCAGCAAAGTCGCGCTGTTCTTATCCCTCGCGGATGAACCCTCCATCGAGCGGCTGATCACACCGCGAAGCGCGCTCACACTGGCAGAGTATCTGGCCTTTGAAAAAGATATGCACGTGCTCGTCATTTTGACTGACATGGCCAATTATTGCGAATCGCTGCGCGAGATCTCGACGATACGCGGTGAAATACCGTCGCGTAAAGGCTATCCCGGCTACCTGTATTCGGATCTGGCAGAGCTTTACGAGCGGTCCGGAATGCTGAAAAGCTCCAAAGGCTCGATCACACAGCTGCCGATTCTGACCATGCCCAATGATGATATTTCGCATCCGATCCCGGATCTCACCGGCTATATCACAGAGGGACAGATCGTGTTTGACCGCGAGATGAACTCGCGCGGGATATTTCCGCCGGTCGCCGGACTCCCTTCCCTGTCGCGTTTGATGAAAGACGGCATCGGCAAAGACATGACCCGGGAAGATCATCCGCATCTGGCCAGCCAGCTGTTTGCCGCATACAGCTATGTCAAAGATGTGCGTAATCTGGCCTCGGTTATCGGCGAAGAAGAACTGACGCCTCTGGACACTCAGTACCTTGAATTCGGCAAAATCTTTGAAGAAAAATTTATTACCCAGGGCATCAATGAGGACCGCAGCATAGAAGAGACCCTTGAGCTCGGCTGGGAAGCGCTCCGTAGTTTGCCCGTTGACGAATTGACACGTTTGACCGAAGACGAAATCGAAACCTATTATCATGTATAACAACTATACACCAACCCGCACCACGTTACTGCAACTGAAACAGGATCTTTCCTTTGCCAACCTGGGATATGATCTTCTGGATCAAAAAAGAAATATTCTTGTGATGGAGCTTTTGGATTTGGTTGATCAAACAGTGGATTACCAGAATCTGGTTGACGAAGCGTTACAGGCGGCCTACAACTCGCTGGAAGAGGCCGTTCTCAAAATGGGAAAAATGAAAGTATTCTGTCTCTCAAGCGCTGTTCATATTGATGCGGATATTGATATCAGCACACGCAATATTATGGGCGTTTCATTGCCGGTCGTGGAAACCCATTTTGAGGAACGCTCACCCTATTTTAGTACCCTGGACACCCATTTTTACATTGACAGTTCTATTGAGCATTTTAAAAAGGCGTTGAACATCATGGGACGTTTTTCCGAACTGAAAATATCCGTGATGCGTCTGGCTGCGGAAGTGAAAAAGACGATCAGAAAAGTAAATGCTCTGGAAAAAATCGCCATTCCCGAATATCGCGAGGCCATTCAATATATCGAAAACCGGCTTGAAGAAAATGAACGGGATGCGGTTATTTTACTCAAAAAAATAAAAGAACGGCTGGAAAAAAAGGCCTATTAAGGAGGAGCGTATGAGCGATATCATCCGTAACATATTGGTGTACATAGACGGGACTGAACAATCGATTGTCGCTGCTCATTATGCCGTCTGTCTGGCGAAAACACTTCATACAGAGATCTCGGCTCTGTTCGTCGTCAATACCCAGGCTCTCGGCACCCTGGTGAAATCGCGTATTTTTCTCCAGGATGAAGAGGCAGAATACCGCCGCGATCTGAATGCCGACGCTGATCGCTATTTGAAACATGTTCAACAAATTGCGCAGGCCAAAGGTGTGGATGTTAAACTGCACAACAAAAACGGTTCTGTCAGCGGTGAAATTAAAAACTGCATCAAAGAAAACGAGATCGATCTGCTGATCATCGGAGAATTATCCCGGATAAAATCCCGACGTGATCAGTTTTATGATGAAACAGAACGCGCCATGCGCAGTGTTCCCTGTTCGGTGCTCATGGTCAAGGATGAAGACCGGGTCTGGAATATGTATGACCATCTGTTGTAGAACAGCTAATTTACGCACAAAATTATTGAATGATTACAGGAGCTTGTGATGAGTTTACTTGACATATTGACAAAAGAGGTGATTGCCGTCCCGCTCAAAGCGCAATATAAAAACGAAGCGATCCGGGAATTAATTGAGCTTTTAAAGAACGATGGTCAAATATCCGATGCAGAACAAGTTTATGATGACGTTATGACGCGCGAGGACAAGGCGAGTACCGGGCTGGAAAAAGGTATTGCCGTGCCACACGCCAAAACAGGCGCGGCCGAAAAACTCACGGCAGCGATCGGCATCGCGCCGGACGGCATTGATTTCGGGTCAATGGACAACACGCCTTCCAAATTGATTTTTCTCGTCATCGCGCCGCCCGCTTCATCCGGAGCCCATATCGCACTTTTATCCGAAATCGCCAGACTGTCGCAGTACCAGTCGCTTTGCGATGAACTGGCAAAAGCCGACAGCCCGGAACAGGTGCTGTCCATATTGCAGGGAGAAGATTGAGGCAGGCTGTATCGAGGTAATTTTCACTTTGGGGGGAAATCCGTTTTGCCGCACCGGCTGTAGCCTCATCTCTATCGGTTTATATTGATGCCATTATCGTTTTATAATAACAGTACATACTGTAGTACGTACTGTCTTACCGTATTATAATAAATTAATTTTATACAAATTATAGCTTTATTTCAGAAACCTTCTTTGCAACTTGTCCACGATTCACAAGTAACCAGGCAGGCCGATACTTTTTCTTCTTGATTTTGTTTAGATAATTGATTAATGTTGCATTGGCATGACTGGAGATACAACTGTATATCGGTATTCAATCTGTAAGATATCTAAAGGAATATGAAATACTGTTAACCTTTGAAAATGGAGAGAAAAAGGTTTTCAACGTTTGACCCGATTTGCAAAAGGGGAAATTCATAAAATTAAAGGATAAAAATCTCTTTGTAACCGTTCACATGTCTTTTGATGCCATAGAATGGGATAACGGTGTGGAACTACATCCTGAATATGTGTATGAACAGAGTGTGCCGGTGAATCCTGCAGCGAACCGGTATTAGTTTTTTCATACAGCTTTTTCGATACATTATTTAAATCTGAAAATTCAGCCATTTACCAGAGCTATTTTTTATTTTTCAGTTTAATCACGTTTATCAATTGATTCCCGGGGTTTTGGGGACAACAAACAAGGGGAATTTAAAAAATGAAAACTCACAAAACCGGACATCGTTCCGGTTCACTCCGATTGAAAAACTGGGATTACCGATGGAATGCTGCCTATTTTATCACCATCTGTACACATAACAGAGAACACTATTTCGGTACGGTTGTAAACCAGTCCATGCAATTGTCCAAAATCGGTGTGATTGCCGATATTTTGTGGTATGAGATTAAAAATCATGCAAACCATGCGTGGATCTGGGTGCATTTGTGGTCATGCCCAATCATGTACATGGGATTTTGATATTGAATGATGTGAATGGGGTTAATTGCAATAAGGCCGGCAAACATCCGGACCATGGTGGTAATCCCGTTCCCCGTAGGCGCGTTGCATGCAACGCGCCTACGGGGAACGCGCCTACGGGGAACGCGCCCATAGGTAATATATCAACCGGCCATCCATCCACCCCACCCCCGGACAAAAACAAATTCATGTCGGATATTTCACCCAAATCGGGATCTGTTTCCACCCTCATACGGTCATATAAATCCGCGGTCACCCGGCATGCTCATCGTCTGGGATTTGATTTCACCTGGCAGTCGCGGTTTTATGATCACATTATTCGCAATGATCAGGCTTTTGAAAGAATTTCGGATTACATTAGAAACAATCCGTTGAACTGGCAGGATGATGGCTTTTATACTTGATTTTATTCAGAAAATTAATTTTTATTCTAAAACTAAATCTTGTAATTAATTGTTGAGCGATTCTCTATGCCCACGATTAGTATGTTTTACGGCATAATTATCAGATTGTATACCGGAAAAATTGAACACAATCCGCCACATTTTCATGCCTACTATCAGGAGTATCAACATTTGATATTAATCAAGGTGAATGACTGGAAGGAGAATTTCCTTTAAATAAACGAAAATTGGTCGAAGCCTGGGCTGAACTCCATAAAGATGAACTGCTTGCAAATTGGAATTTAGCCCAAAACGGAGAAACACAATTTCAAATTGATCCATTGAGATGACTGGAGATACAACTGTATATCGGTATTCAATCTGCAAGATATCTAAAGGAATATGAAATACTGTTAACCTTTGAAAATGGAGAGAAAAAGGTTTTCAACGTTTTACCCGATTTGCAAAAGGGGAAATTCATAAAATTAAAGGATAAAAATCTCTTTGTAACCGTTCACATGTCTTTTGATGCCATAGAATGGGATAACGGTGTGGAACTGGATCCTGAATATGTGTATGAACAGAGTGTACAGACGAAATAGTTTTTTTTCATGAACAATGTTTATGATTTTATAATAATCTCTTTATTATTACCTAAATTGAGCGATTTTAAAACAGAACAAAATAAACTGGCTCAAAAGGGAGCCAGTCATGTCTATTTGTGTAAATTCTATTCTGTTTTCATGTTACAAAAGTCTTTTTACCTGTTTTTAAAATGAACTATGCCTAAAAACATGAAAAAACTAACATTAGGGCGTATCAATCCTGTGAAATAAAATTTTCTGGAAACATTTTGCTCTATGTCATGAAAGCTGGTTTTTGTTCGCGAATCGCCTGCCATAAAAGTGGAATTTTTAATGCATCATAAGTAGCTTGGGTGACTTTCAGAGATTACCTGTTGACTCGTCGATATTATCTTGACAGCAAAATCAATTACAGTCCGGCGAAAAGTGCTGGGATAGCTCGTAACCGGTAACACATCCTGGGTCATATCACGCTTGAAAGCTTCGTATAGAAAATGACTCATCAAAAAAATGTAATAAAAGGCTCTGTTCATTCCAAAGCCTTTAAAGGGAAGCTGCTCGCATACGACAAAATCCTTTTGTGAACGATGAACAAGTTCACCCTTGCCGCGACTATGATCCAATTCAATGATCTTTTCCGCCTTTAAATAGTCATCGCCAACTGCCTGCACCAGCTTTTCATCACATTCTTTATTCTGGCCAATGTTTGTATAAATCACATTGTCCGGTCGAGCAAAATCAAAGGTCATCTGGCCATTATCTTCGGTTTCTTGTGATGTGAAAATGCATCGCCGAAATGTAGACCACGTGTCAAGCCGGTTACCAAATTCAACAAACGACCACGACATTTGATACAAGTGAAATCGATCAACAGGAACTTCTTTAACATATTGTTTAATACCCTTATAGAGCTTTCCGCTGCACGCATAATGAATGCCGAGGCGTTCTTCAAAAAATCTGAAATTCTTATCATCTAAAAAACCGCTGTCTTTAAGCAGTATGATTGGCACATCAGCATAATGGGTTCGAATCGCTTTGACCAAACGTCCAACAGCTTTTCTCAAATCTGTCCCATGATTGCAGTGCACATTGCCAGGACGGAACAATGCATCCACCACATAAGGCCCCCAGCTGATTTGCAGCGGCTGAAAGCCCTTTTCTTCTTATAAGTTGGCTTAACGCCTTGACGTTTTTGGGCATCGTCATTGTCAAAGACCACCGTATCAGCGAATAATATGATCACTTTGGGCTTTTCAACATGAAGGCGCCAGATAAAAAGCTTGAGCAAAATAGAACGAAAGAGCCATTGTCCGACAAAACCAAGTCGGCGAAACATTCTCTTTATCTGATGCGATGTCGCCATGTGCCAAGGCTCATTCTCTAGGAGCGCGGCATAAGCGTCGTCGTTTTTACGTCGATCAAAGCCTAACATGGAACGGTCGGTGCCATCAATGAACCAGCCCACAACTTGTTTAATAAACTGAAAGCAACTAATGCCCTTGGCCGAACCTTTTAGAGAACCAAGACATTGTTCGAAAAGCTTGAAAAAACCAATGTTTTCGACATATTTGATAAAGAAAAACAGGCCGCCGCGCCCGCTCATTTTTTCAGTTGTGACCTCGATTTTTGAAATTTTTACTTGCTTTGAATTGGTTTTTTTCTTCATATTATTGTCACCTTTTGGGTGCGTGGATTGATTTTAGTTGATTTTGTCTTAATTAAAATAATAACAATCCATTATAATCCCAAAAGGTTTTTTATTTTTCGAAGAATCGCTCAGTTTAGGTATTAATAAGTATGTATACATAAATATTATATACCAGATTATAAAATTTGGTACTAATAAATTTTAAAAATCTTGTGAATTATGCCTCATAAAAATCTCATTGTTAGTGGTCAGAATTTTTTGATATTTTTGTTTATTCTAAATGCATTAGCTTTGATAGCTTTTAGGTTAATTCCCGTTATCTATATTGACAATAATTATTTATACTCTCTGGCAATTTCTGAAATACTTTTATCAGCATGGTTTCTTTTTATAGACCGTGGTTACTCTTGGGCGAAATATTTGATGATTATTGCTGGGATTTATGGCTTTTTGATCTCCTATTATAATGCTTTTTCAATATTTATCACCAATACTGTTTTTTATGATGGTATAG
The DNA here is from genome assembly GCA_034521575.1 of candidate division KSB1 bacterium. Lineage (NCBI taxonomy): Bacteria > Pseudomonadati > Candidatus Zhuqueibacterota bacterium. Next base: position 464,329 of record JAXHMJ010000002.1, on the reverse strand, counting down.
AAATAACAAATAACTCGTCTATTAAAGTAACAAGCATTATTCTAGTATTTTGTGGATCAGTTTATTTTCTTTCAAGTCTTTTACTTTTGTTTTCTACCAAGTTAAAAATATACCTTTCCATGCAAAAAGCATATTTAGTGGTAAAATCTAAAAAAGAAAACATTATTAATTTTTTGGACGATTTATTAATAGTAGTCGGACTAATTATTATTATCTATGCCCTATCAATCCAGCAATATGTAACAATTATTTTGTTATTAATTGGATTGATATTACTTGCAGCGAATAAAATGTCAAAATCCACAAAAAGTAAGAAAAAACAAAACGTTAAAAAAAAGAAAAAGAAAAATATGACTACAGACAACGATAGCGTCAAGTTAAAAATATGCCCCTATTGCCATTCCTATCAAGATTTTGATAAAATAAAGTGCCCCAATTGTGGATTTGACTTGATGCATCTTAAATCTTCGGATACCAACAAACAAGATAATAAATTGCATGATCAAGAGACAGAAACAAGATATAATACAGATTTAGTTGATAAAACTAAAAATATTAGAGATATTGAAAATAAAATAAACTATCTGGTAAATTCTAATTTTGGAGAGATGTATTCTTTGGAATACAAAACATCAAATATTCCAGAGTTTACAAGTCATGGTCTAACATATAAAGAAATATTGATAAAAATTGCAAGTGGTGATGCAATACTAAGAAAAGCACCGGGTTCTTTTGATCCGACCACATTTTTACTTTTGTCTTTTCCAAAGGAAAAGTTAAAAAGGAATTTATTTTTAGTATTAGCATATGGAGGCCCGATTATTGGTTTGATTTTAGCAATTTCCTATTCATGGTATTTCATACTTCTCTATTGCGATTGCGCCAATTGGGTATTCCGGAGCAAACCTGCCACCCATTCCGCTGAAAACTGCCGGTCATTCCGGCTGAAACCTGCCACCTATTCCGATTGAAACCTGCCACTTTAGTTTTAAATATTTCCCGAACATTATCAGTAACGTCCGGTTAGGTAATTGCAACGCTCAGATTATACAAAAAAATATGACATAACACAGAAAAACACTTGACATTACGTCAAAAATTTTGAAGTCGACTTTCATAACATTAATAAATATAAGGTGTTATGGAAATGCGACGTAAATTCAAAAAGTTTAAGCCTCGACAAAAATCTAAAACATTCAAAAGACTAATGGAACCGATCAAGGCTATCTTGTCCAAGGTACCACCATTAGTTTCACGAGGAGATCGACCTCTGCAAATGACATTTGAAGATCAACTTAATGCCCTCGTGTTTTATCATCTTGAAGAGCATGAATCAGGGACTCATCTTGTCCAGGTTCTTCAAGAAGATACATTTGCTCGGGAGCATATTGCCCCGAAAGATGGAATCAAAAAAAGTAGCTTTTTTGAGGCTATCAACAATCGCGGCCTCGAACAACTAGCTGTTGTTTTTAATGAACTTCAAGCCAAAGCTGCGACCACTATCCCAAAGCAATTTGAACATTTGGGGAGCTTGTTGCCATCGACGGTTCTTTGATTGATGCTGTTCTTTCAATGACTTGGGCTGATTATAGAAACGGCTCTAAAAAGGCAAAAGTTCATCTCGGTTTTGATATTAATCGGTCCATTCCAAAAAAACTATATCTCACAGGCGGTTTAGCCGGTGAACGACCATTTGTCGATCAAATACTCTCTTCTGACCAGTCCGGCGTTCTTGATCGGGGCTATCAATGCCATAAACGCTTTGACCAATGGCAGGAGGACGGTCGTCAATTTTTCTGCCGCATCAAAGCATCGACGAAAAAAAAATGTCTTTATGCACATGACATAAAAACCAGAAAGCATTGTTTTTTATGATGCTATAGTTTTATTGGGGACGCCGGGCACCAATCAAACAAAAAAGTCGATACGACTTGTCGGTTATAAAATCGGCAATGTAAAATACTGGATCGCGACAAATCGTTATGACCTCTCTGCAGAAGATGTTGCTCAGGCATACAAACTTCGTTGGGAAATTGAAAATTTCTTCGCTTGGTGGAAACGCCATCTCAAAGTCTATCATCTCATAGCTCGAAGTCAGTACGGACTTATGGTTCAAATTCTCGGCGGCCTCATTACATATTTGCTGCTGGCAATCTATTGTCATGAAAATTATAACGAAAAAGTTAACATCGAAAGAGTGCGAGAACTCCGTATTCAAATTCAAAATGAAGTGCGAGATTCCGACAAGAAAAATCGTAGAAAATCTCATAGAAAAAATCGACGAAATTACTTACGTGCAAAAACCTAACCGGACGTTACTGAATTTGATTAAATCTTGTCCTTTTCTGCGACCTTTGCTTCTTGGCGTACATTGGGTTTTAGAGTTTATAGATAACTACTTTTCAGTTCATCTAAAATTTTGTTAATTAAATTCTTGTTTATCCAAGAATTTGCTCATATGATATATACCATTTATTAAAACTATGTTTTTTCTATCTATTGATCTGAATGTTATCAGCTCATAAGGATCTATTCTTCCATTGCAACCCTCATCAACATAATGCATCCCTTTCTTTTTATCTGATATATCTATATGTCCGCCTTCAGGGGTTCTCTTTATCTCTATGTCATGGTTTTTTCCTTTATATTTATGTGAGAATTTTATACGTGTACCCTCTCTCATCATACCCCACAATTGACTCATATAGCTCTTTTTGTCTTTTGGGGGCATATTCTTATTTGACTGAGCATTGTCCTCAGCATAGCAAGGATTGAAAAATAAATTTGAACCGTATATCAGAAGCCCAGTTAATCCTTTTGCTATACTCTGATCGATTTGGAAGTGAGTACTTTCCAACTTCCAAAGATTCCCGAATTTTATAAGCCTTGGTTACAATTTTTTTTATCATTTTAAAAAGAGCGACTAATTGCTTGGAGATTGACTCCCTCTTCTTAGACAAGCCCTCCCTTAACACCGCCACAAGTAGTTCAAGAGTCTTTAGAATATCTGAGACCATTCTATCTTTCTCGCTTTCTGCCTAAAAGCATTTTTATATCCTTCCACCTCACGCCGCCCGCTCGCCGTATCCAAACCGGATGACGTCATCGCCGAACCGGTCGCGGATGCGGTCCACAGCCGTACTGATGCTGCGGATACGCGGGTCGCCGGGCGGTTCGAACAGGGACAGCTGCTGCGGCGGTTTGCTCAGGTGTTCCAGCGTCAGAGTCATCTTGCGCACGCGCACGCGCCGGGTGACGGCGCGCGGAAACAGATCGCGCAGCGCCGGCGCCAGTTCCGGTTCGGTGTCCATGGCCCGAAAACGCTGCCGGGCGCGGTTGGTTTTGTAATCGGAATACTGCACCTCGATCACCAGACAGCCGGTCAGACGCCGCATGCGGCGCAGCCGCTGCACGGCGCGCGCCAGCATGGCGTGCAAATGCGACAGCAGCACGCCGCGGTGATTGCAATCGGTTTCCAGAATCAGAGGTTCCACCACGCGCAACGCCCGTTTGGGCGGCTGCACCGGCCTGGGATCAATGCCGTGCGCCCGCTGATGCAGCAGCAGTCCCCGGCGTCCGAATACCATCTGCAGCTGCTCCGCCTGAATGGCGGCCACATCGCAAATCAGGCGCAGATTCAGGTCCAAAAGCTCCTGACGCGTTTTCTTGCCGATGTCCGGCAAATAACTCACAATCAGGGGCGCCAGAAAGCGCGCTTCCGTGCCGTCCGGCACATCGCACAGTCGCGTTTTCGCTTCCCGGATCACCACCTCGGACGCCACCTTGCTCACCAGCTTATTGACCGCCACCCCGGCCGCCGCCAAGGATTTCCGTCGACCACAGCAATTCGGGACCGCCTTCAGGCCATGAGGTTACCAGTCCGGTTTCAGAAGAAACACCGGTGCGTTCCGGACCGCGAAACTGCGGCCAGTCCGCGGCGTAATTTACAGCAACGATTAAGAGAAGAAAAGAATAAATAATAGCTTTCACAGAAAACTCCGGCTTTTGGATACTATGTCTTCAATTTAAGTTTAACCGTTTTCAAGGGGGTTTGCAAGTAAAATATTGTCACCGGTTGGGGATTAAATCTAACCTGCTTGTGGAACATCAAATTTCATAACGTGCTAACCCCATGGTTGGTTTACCGAACCGAGAAATGCAGACCGACCGTTCATCGGCCTGTTTCTCGTTTCCCTTTGATTCAAGTCACTGCTGACCGTGCCGTCATGATCACATTATAACGTCGAAGGCGTCCGGTTAAGCGGTTAGCGGCACACCGACGACCCCACGACTTGCTCTTTAGTTGCTTTCACAGTGCCTCGACGCCATCTACGATTCCGGTCTCTATAGCTTCTGCTCCCCAGCGATCTCAGAAATCCATCATTGCGCTGCCTGGACGCTTGGTCGGCTCGTCACTACGAATGCGGCTGGACAACATGGCCGCGTCACCACCAACACGATTCTCACCGGTCGAACCAAAAACCGCTATTTCAAAGAGAACAAGAGATTCCACTAACCATCAAAATTAGACAAAATAGTGCGTGGTTCGATCCGTGTGCAAAATTTCGTTATGCTCCTCTTTATCTCATTCAGAAATCTATGTCAAAAATTATTTTTATATTGCTGCATATCTTTATTCACAATCAATATCCTCAAACTCTTTTAGGACAGTCAGTGATTCATCTTTAATCAATGAAGATTCTTTTTCAAGTTTTTCTTCTAATATTTATATAATTTGTAGAATGGTCAAGAGCTTCATTGATATATCTGTTTCTTGGTTTTTTTAAATCTGATACAATATTTTCTGTATCTTCAAATATTGCATCATCAATTTTGAGTGAAATAGTTTTCATTGTAGTTTTCTCCGTATATTTAATTATCTATATACGCAATATATATGCTTTTTAGATGTTAAACGATATTTTTTTTGTTATTTTAATCTATCAGGATTAGTAATCCTTAAAAATTCTTTAGATAATAAAAAAGCGCAACAAGCATTATGAGAAGGAATTCTATTCACACAGGCTTGTCGAGTCTTATCGCTCTGAAAAGGGACCACGACATCGCACTGTTCTCAATCTTGGCAAGCTAACAATTCCTAAAGAACAATGGAAAGCACTGTCTGACACAATTGAAGCCAAGCTGAGCGTGCAGCAGAGCCTTTATCCCATCGAGGAAGCTATTGAGGCGCTGGCTGATCATTATGCTCAGCTTATCATTAAAAACAGACTTGTTCACGCAGGCGATGAGTCCGACTCTTCGGCTCCTGAGAATGAGCAAGAGCCTTGCTATGAAACTGTTGATCTGAACTCTATCGAGAACTCTAAATGCCGTACCCTTGGCGCCGAGTATATCGGCATCGCTATTTTTCGAGAACTTGGTTTGCATCAATATCTGAAAAAACTGAATTTCACCGATCAGCAGGTGCATCTGGCGTACCTGTCTGTGGTTGGTCGTCTGGTGCATCCAGCCAGTGAACGACAAACTGCCGCATGGGCCCGACATTTGAGCGCCACAGATGAGCTTATCGGAACCGATTTTAACCGGCTGTCACATAATGCCCTTTACAGAATTTCTGATGCGCTTTTGGAACAAAAAGAGCCGTTGGAAAATCATCTGGCGCGAAAAGAAAAAGACCTGTTCCATTTGGAAGAAAAGATCATCCTTTATGATTTGACCAATCTGGAAGATGCCTTTCGTTCGCTGAAATCAGAGTTGGGACTGAGGCCTGTTCGCCCTCACAAAAAAGAGCGTTCAGATGCTCATCTTTTTATAGGCGTTAGCCTATCATTTATTAAATATGATTCAGACAAAATTGGCAAAGAACGATATTCATATCCAGTGGTGGCGCGTCAGGCAGTTTTTATCAACACACGTGCGCATCACCACTTCGATGACGACACGTGAAGCTAAACGAATTCATATACGAAAGTCGACGCAACCGGAATTGTTTCATAGACATATTTATCAAGCTTTAGGTCTAACTCCTTTTCCATTAAAGGCTAAACAATACAACAACTAAAATCCATAGTACCCCATGCGAATTTACAAAATTTTGATTAACAGTTGCTTAGCGGACTGCAGTGGTAAATTTGGGTTAATAAGATTTCCAAAATTAATCAATTAGTGTTATGAATTCTCAAGACGCTTTGCATCAAGGAGGTCTTTCTGTCTTCCCGTTGATTTTTTATTTAACAACAAATTTATCTTAGAAATTATTGGAATTTGCAAACCTTCGATTTCAACAATTTTTCTATCTTTATAAGCAACTTCAAATGAGACACCATCAATATCATTAATTACATCAATACGACGAGGGATAACACCAATCTGAAAAATTGTACCTTTCTTTGCAAAATCATTTAATATATTGCTATCCATTGGTGCACCAAACTCAGCTAATGCTTTAAAAACTTTTGGGGCATTATCAGAACTCGGTTTAATAAAAATATCTAAATCTGCCGTTGCACGAGGATATCCATGAGCAGCCATTGCGTATGCACCAACTAATACAAACTCGACTTTATTTTCTAATAATATTGATAACATTTCTTTGTAATCTTGATTTAACATCATATTCTCCTGATAAAGCAAAAACTTCTTCTGTTAGATCCCAAACAAAGAGAGTCGTTCTTTTAAAGGCAAATTTACATACTCATCATTCATGGGAATATCATTTTTAAATAATCTTACTTTTGTTCGATCCATTTTCATATATCAAACTCCACTATTCTGATAAAAATAGAAATACTTTTCTTAATAATTTAAGAAAATACTATGATATCATCAATAATAAATCATTTTTTGCTCAATAAAATATTTATCTGTTATAAAACTCAAAAACAGCATACTTTTAATAAAATATTAAAATGCTTGATAAAACATGAATAATGCTTAAATCAGCCGTTTTAACCGCATCGGACTAAATTTCGAAAACCAAAACATGAGACTTTCCCGAATTTCGCCTGAAAGAATCGGCGGTTAAAATCGGCTGCATTTGCTTGTTCACAACTTGTCATGATGGTTGCTAAGCAGTATCGAAATCATGTTATGAAACAGCCGAAAGTAAAGTCTCAATATTGTATTTATCATTTTATATGATTATAACCGGACGTTTCTTATTTGTTGTTAAATCAGAAAACGGTATTGGAACAAGTACGATAAGCCGCTGTTTATAATTCATTCCATACCTCATCTTCTTGATTGTCCCAAAAATCTATTGAGGATTCTGATACATTCACGATTTCAGAAAAATCATCATCCTTTATCTGTAGTATAATTGCTTTAGCTTTGGATGATTTAATATCCGGAATATCAGGCATAGTAATTTCCCCTTTTTTCTTCACTATATATTTATAGGCTTCCATAACACTCTCCATTTTATTAAAAATCCCGCATGTAATTTGATATCTGATATTGCAATATTTTATAAAATAATTCTTTCAGTAATGGACGAGTCCTTCATAATAAAGCTATCAGTGCTTATGGGAGGTGCTGCACACGCAATCGTTTGCATAATAATAAGTATAGATAGTATTGCTAGAATGAATACTGTACTTTTTGGTTCCTTAATAAAAGACATCCTTTGATACATTATACTACCCATATATCAAGTCATTGCATTGCCACTGTTATATTATTTATCTTTTTGTTCTTGATCTTGAAGATGTTTGATTCCCCATTTTGCTGCGCTATCGATTAATGCCGGAACAGAGTCTTCTTTACCCTTGGGTAATTCGTCCATATGACATGTATTATATATTAACCATCCGTCATTTATTCTATATTTGAAGGTTACCAGTTCATAACGATCTTTTCTTCCATTGGGACCCTCATCAGAATAACTTATACCTTCTTTGTTATCTGATACTTCGATATGTCCGCCTTCAGGGCTTTTCTCTATCTTAATATCATGATCTTTCCCATTATGTCCGTGTGAGAATTTTATACGTGTACCCTCTCTCATCATACCCCACAATTGACTCATATAGCTCTTTTTGTCTTTTGGGGGCATATTCTTATTTGACTGAGCATTGTCCTCAGCATAGCAAGGATTGAAAAATAAATTTGAACCGTATATCAGAAGCCCAGTTAATCCTTTTGCTATACTTGATCGATTTGGAAGTGAGTACTTTTCAACTTCCAAAGATGCCCGAATTTTATAAGCCTTGGTTACAATTTTTTTTATCATTTTAAAAAGAGCGACTAATTGCTTGGAGATTGACTCCCTCTTCTTAGACAAGCCCTCCCTTAACACCGCCACAAGTAGTTCAAGAGTCTTTAGAATATCTGAGACCATTCTATCTTTCTCGCTTTCTGCCTAAAAGCATTTTTATATCCTTCCACCTCACGCCGCCCGCTCGCCGTATCCAAACCGGATGACGTCATCGCCGAACCGGTCGCGGATGCGGTCCACAGCCGTACTGATGCTGCGAATACGCGGGTCGCCGGGCGGTTCGAACAGGGACAGCTGCTGCGGCGGTTTGCTCAGGTGTTCCAGCGTCAGAGTCATCTTGCGCACGCGCACGCGCCGGGTGACGGCGCGCGGAAACAGATCGCGCAGCGCCGGCGCCAGTTCCGGTTCGGTGTCCATGGCCCGAAAACGCTGCCGGGCGCGGTTGGTTTTGTAATCGGAATACTGCACCTCGATCACCAGACAGCCGGTCAGACGCCGCATGCGGCGCAGCCGCTGCACGGCGCGCGCCAGCATGGCGTGCAAATGCGACAGCAGCACGCCGCGGTGATTGCAATCGGTTTCCAGAATCAGAGGTTCCACCACGCGCAACGCCCGTTTGGGCGGCTGCACCGGCCTGGGATCAATGCCGTGCGCCCGCTGATGCAGCAGCAGTCCCCGGCGTCCGAATACCATCTGCAGCTGCTCCGCCTGAATGGCGGCCACATCGCAAATCAGGCGCAGATTCAGGTCCAAAAGCTCCTGACGCGTTTTCTTGCCGATGTCCGGCAAATAACTCACAATCAGGGGCGCCAGAAAGCGCGCTTCCGTGCCGTCCGGCACATCGCACAGTCGCGTTTTCGTTTCCCGGATCACCACCTCGGACGCCACCTTGCTCACCAGCTTATTGACCGCCACCCCGGCCGCCGCCTGCAGGCGCAGACGATCGCGCACCTCGCGCTGCAGTCGGGCCGCAGCATCCACACCGTACCCGGCCAGACGTCCGGAACCGGTCATATCAAGATAGGCATGTCCGTAACGCAGCGGCTCGATCACCGGCGTGAACGGCTGCAGTACCTCCCAGAACGCGATTGTGGCGCGCTGATACAGCTCTTCACGGGGCGGCAGTACGATCAAATCCCGGCACTGCCGACGCGCCTGTTCCAGCGGCATGCCACGATATATACCCTGCCGCCGGGCTTCTTCCGATACCGATACCGCCAGAGAGCGCTGGGCCGCCTCAAGCCCGACCACCACCGGCCGGCCGGTCAGACTCGGCGTCAAAACACACTCTACCGCTACAGGAAAATCACTGACCTTGATATGAATGACTGCTCGTTTCATAACCGCCTCGCTGCCGAATCGCTGAAACACCGCTGCCGCGGCTCTCATCCATGGATACATTGTATAATAGTGTTATTATGTACACCTTAATATACAAAAAGCGACGCTGGATGCAAACAATTTTTTATTCAGACAGATTTTTTTTTGCCGCCGAGATTGCCGAGCAGCACAGCGATCCAGCGGGTATCTTCCCGGCTTTCCAGAAACAATTTGACAAACATGGTCAAAGGAACGGAAAGCAGGAATCCAATGGGTCCCAGAACCCAGCCCCAGAAAATAACTGAAATGAAAACTATCAAAGGAGAAAGCCCCAGGCCTTTTCCCAGCAGACGCGGATCAATAAAATTACCGATCACCGTATTGATGGCCAGATAAATAAGAGCCGTAATCAGAGCATGCAGCCAGCCCAGCTGAACCAGCGCCAGAATAACCGGCGGAAAAGAGGCCAGGATCGATCCGATAGTAGGAACATAATTGAATAAAAACGCGATCAATCCCCACAGCAGCGGGTAATCCACACCGATGAGCAAAAGCGATAGAGTAACAATAATCCCTGTTGCCAGACTCACCAGGGATTTTAACAGCATATAGCGCTGAATATTTTTATTAAAGTCCTCAATGTCTTCATTTGCTTTAGAGTTCTGCCCCCAGATCTTGGAAATTTTGGCCGGCAGACTGGATGCTTCCAGTAATAAAAATATAATCGTAATGAGAATCAGCAGTGTGTCACTGAACATACTGGTCAGACTTGTAAAAATATTGCCAATCATGCCCAGTATGATGCCGGGATTCAGCATATCACGGACTGTGCCGGCAGGGATATTCAGCCCCTGGTCATTCAGCCAGTTTATCAGATCATTAATCAGTTTCATCAAGTTTTTCTGATAAGACGGCCAGTCGTTGGTAAAACTGGCCAGAGACGTCCCGACAAGCGTCCCGACAAGAATGAAAAAAGCGAGGATGATGATCAAAACGATAAAAATCGCTAATACAGTCGGAACTTTTTTTCGCCGCAATCCAAAAAAGATGGGCCCAAAAATCAACGAGATGAAAATAGCCAGCAAAAAGCGTACGATTAACGTGCCGGCAGCCTGCAATCCGGCCACGACCACAATAAACGCAGCCATCTGTATCAGCGTATTGCCAAGATATGGTTTTTTTAGAGTCATCATTCGGTTCTATTCATGTTTTGCATCACTTACATGGTCCGCCCGGGGAATGGTCAGCGGATAGGAATCCAATCCCTGACTCTTTAATAGTTCCAACAACTGCTGCTGTTCTTTCATTCCCTTTGCCAGAAACTGAACGCAGCCATCTCCCTGCGAGCCTACGCCTTTGCCGCCATAGACCCGTGATTTAATATCGGGTTGTTTAAGGACCTTGTGCAGCCGGGGAGATGTCAATTCTTTCCGGACACGCTGCACTGACAAACTGATCAAACAGATGTTGCGCTTCGGTCATCAGTAAACCCAGCTTTTCCGGATGATCGTTTTCCATAATTTTCTTTGCCTTGTCGACGATCTCTTTATTGACCGGCCCCAGATAGTAGCGAACATCTTGAGCGATTTTGCCTTTTGTTCCCGGAAACGCGCTGTTCAGATCCGCCAGAATTTTCTGAGTATTCTTTCCGGCCATCAAATCCGCAACCACCATATAATAATCATATTTGGGTCGCAGTTCCTGAATCTCAATACGATCGCCGTCCAATGTGATGAAAACCGGAACCTTGCCGTAAGCACAGGCCTGATCCATACGGCCGCAGCAAGGCGGGGTGATGATCTCACCCTGATAGGCCAGCTCCATCTCTCCCCTTCAGGTTAAGCTCGATATCATACAGCTGGTTGTATGCCCGCGCAACAAGAACATTATTGGCGGCAGAAGAAGACAATCCTTTTCGGATCGGCAAATCCATTTTATAGTTGTCAATTTTCAGTCCCTGCACTTTATAATGACAGCAGGTATAATAAGCCACACCGGCGGAATAACTGTAAAATCCGCCTTCCTCCGCCACCTGAAGCAGCTCATTGTTATGCATGGGAATTTCATGCGGCCCCACGCTCATTCCATCCGGAAGGGTGCTTTTTATGACCAGTTTTCCATCTTTCCGGGCACGCGCGTAAATACCCTGATTGGTGCCCACGAGGATACAAAATCCACGACTAATCGATGAATCAATACGTCGATAGCCGCCCGCCCGATGCAAATGTTCTCCGAACAGACATAGCCGTCCCGGCACAAAAAGTTCAACCTGCTCCACAACCCTATCCTTATTTGTCTTTAAACAACTCTCCCACGGATTCACCGTTATGAATGGCGGTTATGCCATCCGCGAACATTTTTCCCACAGAGAGTACGTGCAATTTTTCATGCCGACTGTTCTTGTCCTGCGGCAGTGTATTGGTGGTGACCAGCTCTTCAAGCGGCGAAGATTCCAGCAAGCTCAGCGCTTCTTTTGTAAAAAATCCATGGGTGCAGCCGGCCCAGATCTTGCGGGCGCCGTTTTTCCTCAGAATCATCGCGGCTTCGTATAAAGAACCGCCGGATAGTACCTCATCATCAATAATCAATACATCTTTGCCATCCACATCACCGATGATATTGCGCATGGCCACTTTTTCCCGGTCTCCCAAACGCTCCTTATCAAGAACCACCATCGGCAGATTTAGGCGCCGGGCTATCATGCGTGAGCTTTTTGCACTGTTGACATCGGGAGCGGCCACCACGGCATGGGACAGATCCTTTTTTGCATAATGGTCCAGGAGAATCGGTGTGGCCAATAGTTGGTCAATGGGAATACGGGGAAATCCCATAATCTGCGGAGAATGCAGTTTCATGGTCAAAATCCGGTCGGCGCCGGCAGCTTCCAGCAGGGTAGCAATTAATCGGGCCGTGATGGAAATACGCGGTTCATCTTTCTTGTCTGAACGCGCATAAAAATAATTCGGCAGAACGGCAGTAATACGGCCTGCCGAGGCATACTTTAAAGCATCGATAATCACCAATAGCTCAATTAGATGCTCATTGGTCGGAAGCGCCGCGGTCTGAATGATAAAAACATCATCATTGCGGATGTTTTCTTCAATTTTCACCTTGATGTTATCATTGCTGAATTTACGGATTTTCATATCTCCGCGCTTGACATTTAAATGCGCGCAAATCTCTTTTGCCAGCTGCGGGTTGCTGTTGCCGTAAAAAAGCTTAAGATCCCTAAGCATCTGCCTCTCTCAGTTTTAATACAGATTATAATGCTTTATGTATTGCTCAACCGGATGCGGAACAATATATCGGATGCTCTTACCAGTTGCCAGGCGATCCCGAATATCAGAAGCGGATATCTCCAGCAGGGGGGCATTCACCCACAAGACATCTGTGAACTCGTGCGAAACCTGCACCTCTGCATTCGGTCTTCCCGCCACGGTTAAACGGCACATTTTATAAATGGTTTGCGGGGATTTCCATTTATCAAAATGAATATAATTATCCGCTCCCATTAATAGATAAAGTTCATGCTGTTCGAGACGAAATGTATCACGTATATGTTCAAGTGTATGAACCGTATATGACGTTTTTTGTCTTTTAATTTCAAAATCAATAGTCTGGAAATGAGGATGATCTTTTACAGCTGTCTTTACCATTTCCAGACGGTTCAAAGCGTCACATAATGGGGCTTCTGTTTTATGAGGTGGGATATAAGAGGGGATGAACAAAACAAGATCCAGGTCCAGTTGTTCCCGGGTATGTTCAGCAATGATTAAATGAGCGGTATGAATGGGATCAAACGTTCCGCCATAGACGCCGATTCTCAAGTTGCCTCCGACTATTAGTTTTCCAGTTCTTTCCGCAATTCTCTGAGTGCATCATTGGTGCGCCCAATCCACTCATGATGGCTGTATTTTTGCTTGAATTCGGCAAAGGCCTCTATCGCCTGTTTGGGTTTGTGCATGCGCCGGTTGCATTCCCCGATCCAGTACAATGCCCGCGGCGCCCATTTCGAATCGTAATACTCTTCCAGCACTTTATTAAAATAGATATTGGCGGCGCGATAGCGTCCCATTTTACGGTATATCCGCCCTGAGGAATAAACCTTATGCGCCAGTTTGCTTCTGGCGTCTAACAAATTACGTTCCACCTTTTCTACAAGATCACTGGTATGATAATCTTCCAGAAACTCCTGAAAATGCTCAATAGACTTTTCTGTATAAGTCTGATCCAGACCGTAATGAGGCGACAATTGATAATAGCTCATCCCCAGTTTAAACTTGGCATCATCCACATATTCCGATGCGGGGAAAACTTTGGTCAAACGTTCATACTCGTTGGCCGCCAATATATATTCTTTCATATTATAATGACACTCGGCGAGGTAGAACTGAGCCTTGTCTGCATTTTGGTTGCCGCTATGACTCAATGTAATAATACGGAACTGGGTTTTGGCTTCAAAATAATCACCATTTTCAAACATTTTCATGGCAATTTCCATGCGCTTGTCCAGCGGTGTTCCGTCTTTGATATTATATTTTGAACAGGAAAACAGCCCAATCATGAAGATTATCAAAATGATGCCAACTTTGCGTATTTTCATTGTAACAAACCTTTTTATTTGCTTCGATATGAATAAAAAATTGTTATTATAGAACCTGAAACAATCGATATGATCAGAGGTTCGACCAGACGCTGCCAGCGTGAAACAGGTTTCTTTGCACGCGTGGAAGCGATCAATGGATTTTCTATCAGGGGTAGTTGTTTATTTTTAATCCGGTCACTCGTGGATTCCCGGATTGAACGCGAAAATAAAACCCGGTTATCCGGATCTGTACATTTTAAATAACACTCAACCCTAACCGTCCGATTGATAGTGTTTCCGGCTCGGGTATATTCAACCTTTTGCACAACAGGCCGATAATAGAGTGATACAGCATTTTTGATTGCCGCGGAATCTGCAGTGTAAACGCTCGCGCCTTTAGCTTGAAAATTTTTTATCCACTGCTCTTCGGCAATCCAGTTTTCCTGATTTGCCGCATCAAGGGCAATTAGAGAAACACGGCTTGACGAATCAGGCATGTCGGTTACAAAAGACGCAAATATACTCTCGTAGAGCAATGCATACAGTTCCAGGTTGGTGGGCGGTTTAGACTGCCCAAAGGCCTGAAAACCAAATAATGATAAAATAAGAATTTTTCGAGAATTCAAATGCTTTCATCAGTTCTTTACATTCTACTATGAGCGCGGATTATTAGTTCCTATAATTGTATTAATAACGTTGCATAGTGCAATAAATTCAAACCGTTGTCGTAGATAGCCTGAACACCGTACTGAAACATTAAATTTTCCCGAACCGAAAACGACTTTTGCTGTTTAAACGGACGTCTGTCCATATAGCCGATACCGGCTGTAAACACATGATCGGACTTGCTGTTGTTGAAATAATATCCACCCCGCACTGAAAAAAATTTATTGGGAGATAATTCCAATCCGGTATGCAATTCGCGGGCTTTGGTATTTTCTTCTTCATCAACATTGCGGATATCACAGGTGATGGTGAGCGGATCAAACGGAGAAAAAGAGACGCCGACATTGAGAGTATTATCAATGACCCGGTGATAGCTGAACAATAAAGAGTCTGCTTTTTCATGGATATTATAATAAGAAATTCCGGCCTGGTATGATTCTGTCGGACGGATCATGACACTGTAACTGGTGCCCAGCGCTGTTTGGTGTCTTTCATCACCGGGATTTCGCGTCACAAACATATAACCGCTGCTTCCGATAGATACCCTGGAATCCAGTTTGAGGCGTGCGGTGATCAAATGATAATGCCAATCCAGCAATGCATCGGCATCACCCAGCGCCCTGCCGCTTGCATGCGGATTGTCCGGCAAGGGCTGAGTCAGCATCAGTGATATCTGATAAATCTCCTGGTTCAAGGATACAAACGGGAACACAAGTCCGGCTTGTCCTGCCAAATCTCCAAAACCCCGGTATTTTTTTGTACCGAGCTTGTAAAGAGACTCCAGGCTGGTCACCGGATTTAGCATTGCTTTAAATTCAGGATATTCTCCTTTCTCCATAAAAGGAGAAGCAGCAGCGTTGAACAGCAGCGTACCCGGCCAATGATCGAGAGCAGACACTGCCCCGGCCATACCGAACGAGCGGGCCAAAAGCGTATTTTGGAAATAATGGTCAAATTCAACCGCATTGACAGGTACAATAGCCATCATTGCAAACAGAAAAAGCAAAAATGTAAATAAACACCTAACCAAAACGTTTAAATCCTACAACCATCAATCCCATATAGAGACCGCAACTAAAATTCGGGTAATAATAAACCATAGCGTGTGAAAAACGTCAATGATTCGCAAAGTTCGATATTTCCGGTAACCACGGCCGTGGTAAACAAGTCAGTCGATTGGCGCACTCTGCCGTAAGGGTCAATAAAACAAGAGATGCCGGTATTGGCACATCGGGCTACGGCTCGCCGGTTCTCAATCGCGCGCATTACTGCAATCTGTGCATGCTGATAAGGACCGCTGCTCTTACCGAACCAGGCATCATTTGTGATGACCGTGATAAACTGAGCGCCCTGCTTTACGTAGGCTCTGACATGTTCGGGATAGACCGATTCATAGCAAATTGCCACTCCGGTTTTGATCCGCTTGTCTGTATTCGCCAAAGTATCCCGGGACTCTTTCCACTCGAATACATAAATAGAATCTCCG
Source organism: candidate division KSB1 bacterium (assembly GCA_034521575.1). Lineage (NCBI taxonomy): Bacteria > Pseudomonadati > Candidatus Zhuqueibacterota bacterium. Next base: position 448,096 of record JAXHMJ010000002.1, on the reverse strand, counting down.
ACAGAATAGTTACCGGTTCCGTATTGGTACATGACGGGTTTCACATATTGAAAGGGGAATGAATCGGGATACGGCACCCGTTCAGAAAACGGCACGAGCTTGATTTTGTCATAACGCTGCGCGGAAGTATCAGGTGCATAGAGGTGCGCGCTCTTGTAGTGCCGCGACTGTCCCTGTGAATCATAGTCATAATCAAGCGTGCCGGTCAAAACCGGAACGCGGACAGAATCAACAAAATTTTCAAGGCGATTCCTGTAGGTGCGGTTCAAGCGCAGGTAAAACGGCAAAGCGGTTTCCGGCCAAATCAGCAAATCGACATTATTCTGCTGAAGGGCTTGCCGGGACAGTTGACCATAACGTCTAAAATTATTTTCATAAATATCTCCCTCCCATTTTTTTATCGGATCAATATTGCCCTGAATCATGGCAACCTTCAACAAAGGATGAGATGAATTGCGGGTGATCAAAAGTCCATGAACAAGTGGAAGAACAAACCATAAAACCAGAACAACGCCAATGCGCACACGCAGGGTTTTCGTTTGCCGGCATTGATAAAGAAAAAATAACAGAACATTGAACAAAAAAATCCAAAAGCTCACACCATAGACTGATGTCAATGAAGCGTGCTGGATGAGGGGCAAATAAAAAGTCTGAGTATAACCCAGATGGTTCCACGGGAAAGAGAATTCACTCAGAGACTGCAGATACTCGACTGCTATCCATAGAAAAGGTAAAAACAGATAACCATGGCTGCCCAGCCGTTTGATGATCAGCGTGTGCAGGACGCTGTAAAGCGCCAGATACAACGGCACAACAAGCAGTGTTCCGATGCATCCCGGCAGGGTAATGACAGCGATCCAGAATACGGTGGCGGCATAAAAGACCAGGCCGGTCATGTATCCCCAAACAGCCGCCTGTTTCAATGACGAATACTGCAGCAGCCAAAACAACGGGATCAACGCCCCATAGGCGAGGAAACCGGTTTTGAATGGCGGAAAGGACAGGGCCAGCAAAATCCCCGATAATATAGACCATACAATTTTTTTATTCATCACGACAAGCGCCAAAAGGTCTGGTTTCTGATTCCTGAATTAATGTTGATCCAGAAAAGACTGCAGTAAATAAGCCGCAGCGATCTGGTCGATCCGGTTCCGTTGTTTGGAAGGCGATTGACCGGTTTGAATGAGCATATCATGCGCGGATTGAGTGGTCAGCCGCTCATCCCACATGAAAACAGGGACGGGGGTAGCTATGCTCAGCTTCTTTGCCAATCTGGCGGCGCGTTTTGCCATTTCACTTACCGTGCCATCCATATTCAGAGGATTGCCTACAATAATTCCCTTGATATCTTTTCGGTTCACAATATCGACAATCCTGCAAACCAGGGCATTATAGCCTTTATTCTCAATGGTCATGAACGGCGTAGCCAGAAATTGCGAAAGATCACTCACGGCCAGGCCGACGCGTTTGCTGCCAAAGTCAATCGCCAGAATACGACCTTTGGGTTCAAAACTCACATCACGGGTCACGACTATACTGGCTTATTTTTCAAGTTCATCAAGAGGAGTTTTCAAGACTTCTTTTAACAATTTTCCCGCCTTGAAATGGGTTTTGCGCCGCGCCGGCACATAAATAATTTCGCCTGTTTTCGGATTTCTCGCTTTGGGTTTGGCTTTGGTTTTTTTGACTTCAAACACACCGAAATCACGAATCTCAATGCGGACTTCAGGATCAGCTTCGGACATAAATTCCCGCAATGCCTGAAATACACCATCAACCACTTTTTCCGTCAAATATATCTTTTCTCCCACAATTTTCGCCGTCCGTTTTGAAACATCCTTTTTGGTAATGGTTGTTTTTTCATTCAGATCTTCCATTATTCGCTCCTCTTTTTGTCGCGTTTCAAAATTTCCCCGATTTAATTATACAACCTCTCAACTGTAATGACACCCTCCAATCTTTTTACGCGATGAATTACCTTATTCAGATGGTTCATGTCATACACCTCAATCATGACATCGCATGTAAACAGTGAATTAGCCGACGTCATACGTACATCGATCAGATTCGAATCAGCTGAATTGATGCTTTCAGACAGTTCCGATAAAAAATTCTTTCTGCGCTCGGATAAAACATGCAGGCCAACGGGAAACCGATCGCCCGAGTCGACATCCCATTTAACCTCAACAATCCGTTCCGGAGTTTGCATTAAATTCACCAAATTTTTGCACGGATTCGAATGAATAACAATACCGCGTCCCTTGGTCACAATACCGGTAATCGGTTCGCCCGGAATCGGTTTGCAGCATTTGGCGAAATTAATCATAATGTTATCCAGACCGGCAACCCGGACACCATGGCTTGAGCGCCTCGCGCGTTCGATAATCTTGGGCAGTAACGACTGTTTTTCCTTTTTGGTCTGTTCCTCTGGAAACAAATGCCGTATCACCGTCTCGACTCGCGTATCACCTCGTCCTATGGATGCAAAAAACTGTCGTTTGTCCTTAAATGCGTACCGTTCCAGCAATTCATTAAAATCCAGATCTTTAATGCGTTTCCCGGCTTTGTTCAGACGTTTGGCGAGCATTTCTTCGCCCAGAAACACTGTTCTTGAACTCAAGATCCCGAATATACTTGCGAATTTTGCTGCGTGCTTTACTGGTTACGGTAAACTGCAGCCAGTCTTTATTCGGAAATTTGTTTGATGATGTCAGCACTTCAACCGAATCGCCGTTGTTGAGTTTTTTGCTGAGCGGTACAATTTTCCCATTGACTTTGGCCGCCATACAGTGCATCCCGACCTCCGTATGCACATAAAACGCAAAATCAACGGGAGTGGAATTCACCGGCAGACGGTGAAGATCACCTTTGGGAGTAAAGACAAACACTTCATCCTGGAACAGGTTAATCTTTAAATTTTCCATAAAAAAGGAGGCGTCAGGATCATCTTCATCCGTATCCAGGATCTGCCGCAGCCATACAAGATTTTTATCCAGATCATCTTCCTCAAAACGGCCTTCCTTGTAGTGCCAGTGTGCGGCGATGCCCTCTTCGGCCGTGCGATGCATGTCTTCAGTCCGAATCTGTACTTCGTATTTCTTGCCCATGGGTCCGACCACAATTGTGTGAATGGATTGATACCCGTTTGATTTGGGAGTTGAAATGTAATCCTTGAACCGTTCATGAATGGGCGTGAACATTGAATGCACGATACCCAGTGCATGGTAACATTCATCAATTCTATTAACAATAATTCTTACAGCCAGTAAATCATGTATATTTTCAAACGGGACGCCGCGGTTGATAATTTTGTTATATATGCTGTAAAAATGTTTGGCCCGGCCTTCAAAACGGGCGTGGATTTTCGCGGCAACAATATCCTTGCGCAAAACCCGGGTGACGTTGCGAAGCTCTTCTTCCCGCTCTTTTTTGGTTTCATTAATGCGCCGTGAAATATCATCATAAAACTCCGGATGCAGATATTTCAAAGCCAGATCTTCCAATTCGCTTTTGATGCGGGCCAGGCCGAGTCGATGCGCCAGCGGCGCATACAATTCACGTGTCTCACGGGCTATTCTTTTGCGTTTATCCTCTTCCAGTACGCCCAGCGTCCGCATATTGTGCAGACGGTCTGCGAACTTTATCATAATCACACGGATATCCTTGACCATGGAAAGCAGCATCTTGCGGAAATTTTCATTTTGCCGGGTTTCAAATTCCGGCAATTTAAGGCCGGATATTTTGGTTACCCCATCCACCAAAAGCGCGATCTGACTGTCAAACTTTTTCTCAACCTGATCAATATCGATTTTGGTGTCTTCTACCACATCATGCAGCAAACCGCCGATAATCGTCTGATAGTCCATATGATGCTCAACCAGTATCTTGACAACCTCCAGCGGATGCTCGAAATAGGGGTGCCCGCTTTGACGGGTCTGATCGGAATGAGCTCCATAGCTGAAATCAAATGCCTCGGACAACTGCTCCATATTTGCATTTTCGTTGTAACGCTTGATGCGCCGCATCAAACCCTCTACAACAGAAGCATAGGGTGAATTTTTGATTGTTACATTTGCGATATTCACTCCCGTAATCATTATTAAAACGGTTCCTGTGATAGGGTTTGCGTTTCCGGGACATCCCGGTATTCTTCTTTATTGGCAAACTGGATAAATTCGCTCAGGAAGACAAGTTCTACTTCACCGACTGGGCCATTACGCTGTTTGGCAATGATCACCTCAGCGACATTCTGCAGTTCGGGTTCCACCTCCCGACCGTAAGCAGCCGGTCGGTTGATAAACATAACCACATCAGCATCCTGTTCAATGGCTCCGGACTCGCGCAAATCAGACAGCATCGGTTTTCCGTCGCCGCCTCGTGACTCTACCGCACGCGACAGCTGGGAAAGCGAAAGCACCGGTGTATCCAGCTCTTTGGCCAGATTTTTCAAAGACTGAGAAATCATGGCAATTTCAATTTGACGACTTTCGGCTCGTGTTGACAAGCGCAACAGCTGCAGGTAATCAACGATAATCAAACCCACATTATGTTCAACTTTTAGCCGCCGCGCCTTGGATCGCAGTTCCAGAACCGAAATACCCGGCGTATCATCAATATAAAACGGCATTTCCGCCAAGACACCGGCGTATTTGCTCAAACGAGCCCACTCTTCATCTTTTAATCGCCCGATTCGGGCTCGATGCGAATCAACACGGGCTTCTGAACAGAGCATACGCATCACCAGTTGATAGTTTGCCATTTCCAGGCTGAACATGGCCACCGGCGTGCCTTTCATGGCTGCGTTCCGGCCGATATTGATCGCCAGGGCCGTTTTGCCCATTGACGGTCGCGCTGCCAGCACCACCAAATCAGAGGGCTGCAGCCCGGACAGCATTTCATCCAGTCGGTGAAAACCGGTGGAGACCCCTGTCAATCCTTCTTTGTTCTGACCAAATTTCTGGATTTTTTCAAGGGTTTCCGTCAAAACCGGTGAAATATGAGAATAATCACGACGCGCATGCTGTTCTGAAATCGAAAATATCTTTTGTTCCGCCAGATCAATAATATCGGCAGCCTCCTGTGAGGCTTCAAAACAATCCTGCTGAATTTCCGTCGAAACAGTAATCAGATTTCGAAGCAACGCCTTGTCGCGCACAATTTTGCAATAATATTCTATATTGGCAGCCGATACGGTGCGTTTGACCAATTCGGATAAATACCCCAATCCGCCAACCGCATTCAGCTGCGCGCGTTTTTCAAGTTCATCAGATACGGTAATGACGTCAATGGGTTCATTGTGTTCATAGAGCGCCAGGGCCGCCTGAAATATTTTTCGATGCGCATCCCTGTAAAACGAATTGGCGCTCAACAGTTCCACCGCCGTATTGGCGGCTTCTTTGTGCATAAGCATGGAACCGAGAACCGCCACTTCCGTATCAACAGCCTGGGGCGGCATATCGGTCAATACATGCTTTTCTTTATTTGGCGCCTTTTTCTGCATGCTGTTCAACTAACTTTCCACTCTTCATATCTTTGTTTCAACAGTTTTACATCCTCCCATGTGGGACATTTGAGCTCAGTATTTCTCAAGAGCGCTGCCGGATGATAGGTGACCATACACCGGCGGCTGCCCACGTTGTGCTCTCGTAGGCGCAATTTCGACAAAGCCTCATTCGTCTGCAGCAGAGTATGAGCGGCCACACGTCCGAGACATAATATAAACGCCGGATTAATGAGCTCAATCTGTTGATACAAATAGGGCAAACACGTATCAATTTCTTCCGGCAGTGGATCCCGGTTCAGGGGAGGACGACATTTCAGAATATTGCCGATAAACACCTCCTCACGGCTCAGGTCAATGGCTGCCAGAATCTTGTTCAACAGCTCTCCCGCCTCTCCCGCAAATACATGTCCGGTCCGGTCTTCATCAGCGCCCGGAGCTTCTCCAATCAGCATGATATCTGCGTCGGGATTACCCTCACCAAAAACAAATCGGGTCCGCTTTGTACCCAACGGACATTCCGTACATGTGTGTATTCCGTCATACAATTCCTGCAGAGAATTTGCTTCCTGCACTAAAACGTCTTCTTTAGGATCCGGATCATCGGAAATCGACTTTACCTGTTCCGATGACAATGCAAATTCATCACCGTATAGGTCAATTTGCTGCTTGATAAACTCGGATATCCTCGACAACATGGACTATTTTCTTATAATTTATAACTTTATAATGCGGTTTAATATTTCTTCGGCAACCATTTTTTTACTCATAAGCGGCAAATTTTCCTCATTCCCGTCCTTGAAGAACAAGGTGACTTTGTTGGTATCCACATCAAATGCAGCGCCCTTGTCGCCAAGACGATTTAAAACCACCAGATCGCAGTTTTTCTTTTCAAGCTTGTCTCGGGCATTCGCATCAGCGTTATGAGTTTCCAAAGCAAAGCCAACGTGAATGCGCTGTCCCTTTTTTTCTGCGGCGGTCTGCAGAATATCAGCAGTGGGCGCAAAATCAATACTCAAATTTTCATTTTTCTTTTTGAGTTTATGAGATGCGGATACCGTCGGACTATAATCAGCAACAGCAGCCGCCATAATAAAAATATCAGTGCGATCCAGATTATCCTGAACAGCGCGCGCCATATCTTCCGCAGTTTCGGTATTGATCAGTTCAGCGCCGGGTACCGGACTCTGATTGACAGGACCGCTCACCAATATCGCATCCGCTCCGCGTTCAACCGCATTCTGCGCCAAGGCATAGCCCATCTTACCGGAGGACCGGTTGGATACATAGCGCACAGCATCTATCGCTTCTCGTGTCGGGCCGGCGGTCACCATCACGCGTTTTCCCTGCATATCATTTGCTTTGTCCAGTTCCCGTTCAATGGCCCGCAAAATCAAGGTCACATCCGGAAACCGTCCCTGGCCATACTCACCGCAAGCGAGCATCCCTTCGTCCGGTGTCACAATTTTATAACCGAAAGAAACAACGCGCTTTTCATTCTGAACATAGGCCGGACTTTTATACATGGCGGTATTCATCAGACGGACACGAAAGCACCGGAACCCTGGCAGCCAGAACGGTCGTGCTGATCATATCATCGCTCAGACCGTTTGCAAGTTTTGCAACCGTATTCGCGGTCGCCGGAGCCACACAGATCATATCCGCCCAGCGCGCCCAGTCAATATGCGGTGTAAAAGACGCGTCCGAGTCCGACCATACGTCACTCCGCACGGGGTATCCGGTCAGTGTTGCAAATGTGAGCGGCGAGACAAATCGCTCCGCTTCTGCCGTCATCATCACCCGAACCCCGGCGGACTGCTTGACCAATTTCCGTACCAGCTCTGCGCTCTTGTACGCGGCAATCCCGCCCGTCACACCGACAAGTATGTGCTTATCAGCAAGCATCGTCCTTACTTTTCATCTTTATCCAGATATTCGAATGTCAACTTGCCGTCCAGCATTTCGTTCAGAGCGACTGTTGTCGGTTTGGGTAATTTCAGAAACTGATGTTCAATCATATCGCCTTCCACCATTTCATCAGTTAATCCCTCTTCCTCATTCTGCTCCAATTCACGCTCAATGAGCTGACGCTGCATCTCATTGATCTGTCTGGCGCGACGGGCAATAATGACAATCGCTTCGTATAAATTTTCAGTGTTTTGTTCAATTTTTTCCAGTGCTAATGTTTCAGCCATTTATACAACCTCCATAAAAAACGGTTATCGTTGTGCTTCAATAATGTTTGTAACGTACTCTATTGTTTTTGACAAATCGTCGTTCAGAATCACATAATCAAAATAGTTTGCCTGTTCCATCTCTTCAGGAAACCGTTCAAGACGTTTTTCAATCTGTTTCTCACTTTCTGTTGAGCGATTTTTTAAACGTTCAATCAGCACTCTTTCATCCGGGGGCTTTATAAAAATCAGCAGAGATTCTTGAAATTGCTCCTTGACACGCTTTGCGCCGTACACATCAATATCCAGCAGAACCACATGCCCTTTCTCGATCCATGAATTCAGCGGAGCTCGCGGCGTGCCGTAATAATAGCCGTGCACAGTTTCGTATTCGAGCAGTCCACCGTTCTGAATTTGGCGCTCAAACTCGTCCCGGGAGACAAAAAAATAATCCACGCCGTCCGTTTCGGCCGGGCGTTTCGGACGGGTTGTCATGGAAACAGAGTACACATAATCATCCGGTCGCATGTCCAGGATTTTTTTAATAACCGTGGTTTTGCCCCCACCGGATGGCGAAGACAATACCACCAATAAACCTTGTCTCGTATTCTCCATAGATAATTCTAGAGGTTACTCTATATTCTGGACCTGTTCCCTGATCTTTTCGATTTCTTCTTTGGCTCTACAACCGCGTGCAAGAATATCACTTGTGAATGCTTTGGCTGCCATCGTATTCGCCTCTCGATTCATCTCCTGTAACAAAAAGTTCAGCTTTCTGCCTTGCGAAACGGGTTTGTCCAGGAGTTCGAGAAACACAGTATTGTGACTGGAAAAACGAGTACATTCTTCAGAGATATCTATTTTATCCGCAATAATCGCCAACTCGGTCTCAAGGCGCGGTTCATTCAACTGTTTTTTCGAAACAAGCCCGCGCACACGCTCCCGCAGTTTCTCCAGTTCAATTTTAGGACCATTAAGCGCAATGCTCTCCACATCGTTGACCACAGATTTAAGACGTTTAATTCGAGCCCTGAAATCAGCTTCGATCTCTTTGCCTTCCCGGTCGCGCATCGTCTTCATCTGTATCAGAGCCTCTTTGATTGATTTCTTTGCACAATTCCAAACAGCCTGATCGGCTTGATCTTCTGTTTCAAATATAATCACATCCGGGAGTTCAAACAATCGCTTTACGTCCAGATTATTATCCACGCCATATTGATCGGAAAGTTCCCGGCCCAGCCGTAGATAAGCGGTTACCAGAGCATGATTCACATCAAGATTTTCATATTTCTCTTCTTCTCGCTTTACCGTCACCCATAGATTGACTCTTCCGCGGGCTGCATATTTACCCACCAGCTCCCGGATCTCGCCTTCATAATTTGACAAAGATTTTGGAGTTTTCAGTGAAATATCGAGGTAACGGTTGTTCACGGATCGAACTTCAGTGTTGACCTCGATACGGTTTTCCATTACCACACTTTGTCCATAGCCGGTCATGCTGGTTATCATATCTTCACCATAATATATTATTTTAGAATAGTTTACATTATAAGAATTTTTGTATTCATAGTCAACTGAATTTTTGATATTTAGGGCAAAAAATACGAAAAAAAGGCTTCAAGCGCGCACACTTGAAGCCTGAAACACGGGTTTGCAAGGATTTTTAGTGACGAAAAAACAAATCATCTTCGAGGCGCAGTCGCAGGGAGATTCTGTGGGTGGTATCCAGATATTGATGATTCATGAAAGAATAATCGACATCAAGCCGTGAAAACCGCAATCCGGCGCCCGCTGTCATAAAACCGAGATCATCGCGTCCCAGGCGAACCGCAACCACATTATAAACCTGCAGTTCACCCCCGAGACGAAAATCAAAACTGACCGGTTCCATATGATACTGAGAGGCGTACTGTCTATTTTCAAATCGCATATCCACATCAGCGGCCAGCAGCAACCGCATATTGGCAAGAGGTAAATTCAGCGGATAAGCAACGCCGGCTTTCAAAGTTGGTGAAATCAGTTCTTTGGTGCCCGTATCCCAGGCCAGAATGGTCGTGGTGACATCCTGGACATTAACGCCAAAACGCAGCGTATTCCAGGGATTCCAGATCATGCCCACATCAAAACCGATGCCCCAGGCGCTGTTAACGCCGGTACCTTTGTATATCATTTTAGCATTGATACCATAGGAAAACGCCGCTGATTTTTGATTGGCATAACTGAAATAAAATGCATATTCAGCGTCATTGACGCTTTTCTTGACATACGGACGGTTCACCTGAAGCTCGCCGTTTTCATCCACAAAAGTAGAATCCGTTCCGATATCCGGTCTGGGCAGAGCAGTAATGGGGATATCATCCACACCCAAACGTATTGCGGAAACGGCGAAACTTTCGGAGGATCGAAACGGCATGGCGGCGCCCAGATAATCATAATTCACCACACCGGCAAAACGCTCAGAGTGCATCGCGGAAAGTTCAAGCACATCAATGTAGGCCAGTCCGGCAGGATTCCAGTATCCGGACGTGACATCTTGTCCACCAGCGACATAAGCGCCTCCCATTCCCAGGGCTCTGGCTCCCACACCGGTGGACATAAACTCGCCGGCATATTTTGCAATCTCGGCTCCGAAAGAACCGGAAGCCAACAGGGCCAGCACAAAAATGGTCAAGAATATTATTCTTTTCACATTGTATTCCTCATATTACTGTTCTAATGAGACTCGACAGTCAATTGTTTCAGCTGATCCAGTTTTTTCAACGCCTCAATCGGCGTAATCTCGTCAGGATTAATCTGCTCAATTTCTTTCCTTAACTTTTTTTCCTGTTCTTCGAACAAACTCAACTGCTGAACATCAGGCGCTTTTTTGTGATAAAGAGCCAGTTTGGGTACATTGTCTTTATCGGTCTCTGCCGCTTCAAGATTGGCGAGAACTTGTTTGGCGCGCTCAATAACCGCCCGCGGCAGTCCCGCCAGTTCTGCCACATGAATACCGTGACTATGGTCGCAGCCGCCGGGAACAATCTTGCGCAGGAAAACAATGTGATCCGCCCATTCCCGTACCGCGACATTATAGTTTTTTACACGCGGTAGAATACGTTCAAGTTCCGTTAATTCATGATAATGCGTCGCAAAAATTGTCTTTGCTGCAACCTTTTTATTTTGATGCAAATATTCTGCCACCGACCAGGCCAGCGACAGACCATCGTAGGTGCTGGTGCCGCGCCCGATCTCGTCCAGCAACACAAGACTTTTCGGCGTTGCGTTATTGAGAATATTTGCCGTTTCGTTCATCTCGGTCAAGAATGTACTCTCGCCGGCTGCCAGATTATCAGAAGCGCCAACCCGCGTAAAAACCCGATCAACCAGTCCGATTTGCGCTTCTGCGGCAGGGATAAAACTGCCCATTTGCGCCAGAATGGTCAACAGCCCAACCTGACGCAGATAAGTGGATTTACCCGCCATATTCGGACCGGTGATAATCAATATCTGATCCGACTGATTATCAATAAGCGTATCATTGACCACAAACGGCTCTCCGGCCGGCAGCAGTTTTTCCACAACCGGGTGACGGCCTTCCTTTATAACAATTTGACGGGTGGTATTGATTCCGGGGCGTGTATAGTTATTATCGACTGCAGTTTGGGCAAGGGAAGCCAGACAATCAATACGTGCCAAATATTTTGCATTGTTCTGCAGCGGACGAGCCTGAGCCAATAGTCTGTCACGCAACGCTATGAACAGATCATATTCGAGCGCCGCGATCTTTTCTTCGGCGCCCAGAATTTTTTCCTCATATTCTTTCAATTCCTGGGTAATGTACCGCTCCGCATTAACCAGGGTCTGTTTGCGGATATAATGCTCAGGTACTTTGGACAAATTGGGTTTTGTGACTTCTATATAGTACCCGAACACTTTATTATAATTGACCTTGAGTGAAGGAATGCCGGTTTTCTCCCGCTCGGTTTTCTGCAGCCGCGCGATCCAGTCCTTGCCCGAGTGCGTGATAATGCACAGTTCGTCCAGCTCATCATGATAACCGGGTCTAAACATACCGCCATCTGTGGTGGAAATCGGAGGGGTTTCAACAATTCCGCGGTCGATTTCGTCCCGAATGGCGTTCAGCGGATCGATGCGCTGACTGTTATCCAGAAGCATTCGAGCCTTTACCGTGCTGAGCAATTCCTTAATCTGTTCAGCTGCATGCAGGGTGGAAGCGATGGTATTGGCATCACGAGCATTGGCGCGTCCTGTGGCGAATTTGGCGAGCAAACGTTCCAGATCACCAACCTGCTGCAGCAGATCCCGCAACGCCTCACGCCCTGACTTTTCCTGAAAGAACTCTTCCACGGCATTTAAACGCTGTTCAATCGGTTCAGCGGAATTTAACGGATAGAGCAGCCAGTTCATCATCATGCGCGCGCCCATAGACGTTCGCGTCTGATCCACAACCGACAGCAATGTGGCGCGGGGGTCCCGACTGTTCATCGGTTGAATCAATTCCAGATTACGCCGGGTGGTGCTGTCGATCAGCATATTGTTCGAGTCACTCATGCGCGACAAACCGGTCATGTGCGTCAACCGCTCTTTTTGATTCTCCCGCAAATATACCATAATTGCGCCGGCGGCGCGTATCCCGTTGTGCAGCTCCTCGACGCCAAATCCTTTCAGTGAAATCGTGCCAAAATGCCGGGTTAACAGTTCCATTGCATAATCATACTGAAAGGACCAGCTTTCCCGCCAGGTCTGTGTGGATTCATCATAAGACAGATGTTCCAGAAGCCGGGTTTCCTGTCCGGTATCCAGCAAAAGTTCAGCGGGCTGGATCGTGGATATTTTTTCATGGCAGTCGGTTAACGGAAATTCGCCAATCTGAAATTCTCCGGTTGAGAATATCCACATTGGCAATACCAAACGTTTGCTCCGCAAGGCAGACCGCGGTCAAAAAGTTGTTGCGGCGGGTATCCAGTATATCTTCAGAGACCGCTGTTCCCGGAGAAACGACCTCTGTCACATCGCGCTTGACGATGGTTTTTGCTTTTTTCGGGTCTTCGGTCTGTTCACAGATCGCAACCCGATATCCGGCTTTGATCATTTGGGCAAGATAATTATCCAGGGCGTGATGGGGAAAACCGGCGAGCGGCACGTCAGCAGATTTGCCGTGGGCACGGGACGTAAGGGTGAGCCCGAGAACACTGGCCGCCAATTTTCGCGTCTTCGTAAAACATTTCATAAAAATCCCCCATACGAAAAAATAAAACAGCATCACTGTGTTTATGTTTTATCTTGTGATACTGCTCCATCAGAGGAGTTGTCTTGCCCGTTTTGCTCACGGTTGCCTTTCTGTTTCAAATGTTGGCTGGCCCGCCCCCCAGTTCAGCTTGGTTCTCAGAATATCATAAAAATCATGCATTCCGATTGAAATCCAGGGGACATCGACGGCAGCCCTGGTGATCTTTACTTTTTCTGTATAGTGTACATCGCATTTATTCTGACCGTCAATATTCAACTGTATATGTTCAGCTTCCGGGCGAATGGACAGTTCAATACTGCTCTCGCAGGATATTATGATCGGCTTCATAGTCACCGAATGGGGACAAATGGGTGTTACAATGACCGCATGCATTTCAGGCACCATGAGCGGTCCGCCCGCGGACATGGAATAGGCCGTCGAGCCTGTAGGCGTAGAGACAATCAAACCATCGGCGCGATAAGAATTTAAAAACAGTCCATCCACATAGGCGTCAATATAAATCAGCCGCGAACTGGCGCCTTTGTCCAGCACCACATCATTTAAAGACAGAAACTCATCCCGACAGGAATTGCCCAAAATCTGAACAGACAGGGCCATACGATTGATAGTCGAATAGTTTCCGGAAATCAGACGCTCTACAGCATCTTCAAGCTCTGATGTCACAATTTCCGTTAAAAATCCAAGGGTGCCGATATTTACACCCAGAATAGGAACGTCGTTTTTTGCTGTAAATTGCGCAGCCGCCAATATGGTTCCATCTCCTCCAAAAGCCACCACCACATCACACGCCGGGCCGATCTCTTGCACCGGAAGCGTGGATTCGGTTTTACCGGATGTGATTTGATTAGCCAGCTCGCTTTCGAGCACATAACTGATGTTCCGGCGGTTCAAAATGTCACAAAACCTCTTGACAGCGGGCAGAGCCTGCTTTTATAGATATTTGCTATAATTCCGATTCTCATGCGCTGTGAAAAATCCGCAGTTTATGCAGAAACCTGGATTTTCTGAAAAACGAACTTTGTTTGATACATTCCGTTAGATGCAGGGTCGACAATCCGATATCCTGATAAAGCTGACTCACATGTCCGTGTTCAATAAATTGATCCGGTAAGCTCTTGCAAATCACTTCGATTTGGATTTTACCGGCTGCAAAATACTCGACAACTTCGCTGCCGAGACCGCCTTTTTGCGTTCCGTCTTCCACCGTAATCACCAGTTTATAATGCGCAGCCAGTTTGTCCAGCATTTCCGTATCAATGGGTTTTAAAAATCGTGCATTGATCACAGTGGGCGACAGTCCGGTTTCCTTCTTCAAGCTCTTCCGCGGCTTTAACAGCCGGATAGACCATATGTCCGATCGCCACGATAGCGACTTCGCGTCCCGGACGCACCATTTCACTTTTCCCGACAGGCAGTTGAATAAAGTCTTTTGACACGGGTACGCCTTCGCCTTCACCGCGCGGATACCGCAGTGCAACCGGTCCTTGATCATACAGGCTGGCGGTATACAGCATATGTCGCAGCTCATTTTCATCTTTGGGCGACATAATGACCATACCCGGAATGGTTCTAAGAAATGCCATATCAAACACGCCATGATGCGTGGGGCCGTCATCGCCCACCAGTCCCGCACGATCCAGGGCAAAAATCACCGGCAGTTTTTGCAGAGCCACATCGTGAATGACCATATCATAAGCGCGCTGGAGGAAACTGGAATAAATGGCACAAACCGGTTTCATGCCCTGAGCAGCCATACCGGCTGCAAAGGTGACCGCATGCCCTTCCGCAATACCAACATCATAAAATCGTTCCGGATAGGTTTTTGCAAACTCACTCAGCCCGGTTCCCAGTTCCATGGCGGCAGTCAGTGCAACGACCTTGTCATCCTGAGCCGCAAGATCGACCATAGCCTGTCCGAACACTCGTGAATAAGACGGATTCGCGCTCTTTTTTATAATCTTTCCGGTTTCAGGATCAAACTTTCCCAGGCCGTGAAAAACAGGCGCATTTTTTTCAGCCGGTTCAAAGCCTTTCCCCTTTTGCGTCTGGACGTGTACCAAAATCGGCCCGCGGAATTTTTTCACTTCCCGGAGAATACGCGTTATTCCGGCCAAATTATGGCCATCTACCGGCCCCCAATAGCGAAAGCCCAAACGTTCAAATAAAAGTCCGGGAGTGATAAACGCCTTGACCCCTTCTTCGGCACGGCGCGCGGCGCGGCGGATAAAAGTGCCCATCCCGTCAAACCGTCCGGTAAAGTCCCAGACTTCTTTTTTAATGCGGTTGTAGATGGGATTGGAAATCAGGTTGGTCAGGTATTTAGACATGGCGCCGACATTCGGAGAAATCGACATGCTGTTGTCATTCAGGATCACAATAAAATCCCGTCCGGAAGCCCCGGCATTGTTCAGGCCTTCGTACGCCAGTCCGCCCGTGAGAGCGCCGTCGCCGATAATGGCCAGCACCTTATAGTCCTCGCCCATCATATCCCGCGCGCATGCCATGCCAAACGCGGCGGAAATGGACGTACTGGCATGGCCGACGCCAAAGGTATCATACTCACTTTCAAAACGATTCGGGAACCCACTCAGGCCTTTGTATTGCCGCAGCGTATTGAACCGGTCTTTACGGCCGGTCAGGATTTTGTGGATATACGCCTGATGCCCGACATCCCAGACCAGCTTGTCGTTCGGTGTATTAAAATTATAGTGCAGAGCAATGGTCAACTCTACAACGCCAAGAGAAGGAGCCAAATGCCCGCCCGTTTGAGAAACTGTAGAAATCAGATATTGCCGGATTTCACGGGACAATTGCGCCAGTTGGGGTATTGTCAATTGACGCAGGTCCTCAGGCGAGGCAATATCATTGAGCAAATAATTCATAGACCACCTTTAACATCATTTTTTAATTTAAAGCCATCATCCCCCTTGACCAGGGTCTCAAGCTCGGACTCTGCCTGATCCAGTTTTTCCTGACACTGTGTCGCCAACTCCCGGGCTTGCTTGTAAAGATTGAGGGTCTCTTCAAGTTGAACAGACTCGTTCTCAAGTTGATTGGCGATCTCTTCGAGTCGGTCAAGCGCTTGTTCGAATGTTTTTCTAGTCATCATTTACCCAATTTGAACACATTTTTTCGTCGATTTTATCCATAAATTTTTCATAAATCCGACTGCGGGCCAGTCCGTCATAGAATTGAATTTCAACATCAGCATGAGTAGCCTGCTCCAATCGGGGAACAAGACGCCCGCTTTGTTGCTCCTTGATCACAGCATACCCGCGTTTCAGCACAAAAGCCGGATGCATGGCTTTAAGCCGGTCTCGCGTGGCAAGATAACGATCTTTGTTTTTCGTTATCATGTATTTGCCATGATAGCCGACGGTTCTCAGCAATTCATCCACGGTCTGCCGGTATTGACGTATACGGTCACCGGGACGGCGAAATCCATATTGATTAAGAGTCTGTTTCAGCTGCTGTCTGCCGGTTTTAATTTGATCATCCACAGCCCGAACACAGCGTTCATTCAGTGAACGGACGCTCAGAAGCAATTCCTTCGCATCCACGACAGCAATCTCGGCCGCCGCTGACGGCGTGGGCGCTCGATAATCAGCGACAAAGTCGCAGATTGTAAAATCAATTTCATGACCGACAGCCGAGATAACGGGTATCTCCGAATCATAGACGGCGCGCGCAACCGGTTCTTCATTAAACGCCCACAAATCTTCCAGAGATCCGCCACCGCGTCCGACAATCATCACATCCATCTCGCCATAGAGGTTCAATTCATCTATGGCATTGGCAATATCCTGAGCCGCGTTGTCTCCCTGAACGACAGCCGGGCGTAAAATTTTCTTAACACCCGGAAAGCGCCGATTCAGAACCTGTACAATGTCCCGAATGGCAGCACCGGTCGGAGAGGTCACGATGCCAATGCGTTCGGGATAGCGCGGCAGTTCCTGTTTGTGCGCTTCATCGAACAACCCCTCGTCCAGCAATTTCTGTTTCAGCTTTTCAAACGCCGCCTGTAAATCACCGACACCGGCAGGAACCATTTTCATGATATCGAGCTGGTAGTGTCCGCGTTTCTCATAAACACGGATACGTCCAAATGCTTCAACCTGTTTGCCGCTCTCAGGCGTAAACCCCAGAGCTGCGTTGCGGCCTCGCCACATCACACAGGACAATTGCGCCTTTTCATCTTTGAGAGAAAAATACATATGGCCGGACCCGTGATGGACAAAATTGGATATTTCGCCCGTTACCCAAATCAAGGGCAGACTGGTCTCCAGGAGCTCTTTTATGGCAAAAGTAAGCTCACTGACCGTAAGCACGTTCACATGGTATCCTTCATCCATTCGGAACCTCCCCGAAATCATAAATTCAGGGCCAAGATTCGGTCATCTCAGCCCTTTCATTTACTTTTTCTTCTTGTGTCTATCTTTGCGCAATCTTTTTTTACGTTTATGATTAGCGATCTTGCGTCGTTTACGTTTTTTTCCGCTCGGCAAAGTTATCACCTCCTATTCATCATTCAGTGTCATTATTAATAAATTCTTTCAAATCCTTTGAAGGCTTGAAAACAGCTGCATAGTGTTCCGGTACAAACACGGGTTCGTTTGTCGAGGGATTTCTGGCGTTTCTGGCCTTGCGCAGTACCGCTTTGAAATTTCCGAATCCGCGTAAATCCACACGCTCTTTGTTTTTCAGGGCATAACTCACGGTTGCCAAAAAACCGTCAATAACAGCCTGGGTTTCAACCTTTGTCAAACCGGTACCCTGGGCAACCACATCAACAATGTCCGCTTTTGTCATACTCCCTCCCTTTTGTTATAATGACATTTTATATTGGATTCTCGGCCAAAACGGTAAAACCGTTTGCAGCAGGTCCCGGACATCAGAAGTCAAAAGATCAAACAGGGTTATCTTGCGCTCGGGCAGCGTTACGGTCTTTGGCTCACCCTCAAACCCGGCCATGTCAGCCGCTAAATTGATTGCATCCCGATAACCGCCCAGTGTATCGATCAACCCCAGTTGAAACGCCTGGGCGCCGGAATACACCCGACCGTCCGCGAGCTTGCGCACAGAATCCAGCGGCAAGCCGCGTTCCCGGGATACCTCTTTTATGAATTGATCATATCCATCGTCAATCCAGGCCTGCAGATACTCGCGTTCCTTCGGCGTGATGGAACGATAAGGCGATCCGGTGTCTTTAAAGCGACCGCTCTTGATAACCGCCACCTGTATTCCGAGTTTTTCCATCAGCTTGCTGAAATTCGGGATCTCGGCAATCACACCTATACTTCCGGTCGTTGTGCCCGGATTGGCCATGATCGTATCCGCGCCAAGAGCCACATAATAGCCGCCGGAAGCCGCCACACTGGCCATCGAAGCCACCACAGGCTTGCCGCTGTCACGAACCGCCCGTACAAAGTCGAGTATTTCCTGCGAAGCCGCGATGCCGCCGCCCGGACTATTAATACGAAAAACGATGGCTTTGATATTTTTGGCATCATTCATACGTTTGAACTGATCCACAATCGAATGTGAAGATATGATCACGCCGTCCAGCTTGATCACTCCAATCCGTGGACCCGAAGCAGAGATAGAATCCCGACTTTTGCGGCCAAATCCAGCAAAAATAAGTACAACAACAAGTACAATCAGCACAAATGCCAAAATATATCCGCGAGCCAACCGGTTTTTCATGATTCAACCTTGTAAAAAAATAAATGCCACAAGTATGGCAGAGCAAACAAATGATTATTAATTATAGTGATATAATGTCAAAAAATCAAGATAAAAATATCAGTGCAGCAGCTCCTGATAGAGCTGGGATATTTTATCTGCACATCGTTCTATCGTATAGTTTCTTTTTACCCGTTGTCGATTTAGCGCTGCCATTTTTTCCCGTCTCGCCGGTTCTTTCCACACTGTATCGATTGAGGCTGCAATTCCCTGCACATCTCCCGGATTCAGCAGATACCCGTGCCGGCAATCATCAATCATGTCCGGAATCCCGCCGGCCCGGCTGCTGACAATCGGCAGTCCGGCTGCCATGGCTTCTAAAAGAACAAGGGGGAATCCTTCCGCATAAGACGGCAGACAAAAACACCAGGCCTTGTGGTAATACTTCCATTTCTCAGTGGCGTTCAGAACCCCCAGACAGTTCACATGCGTTTCAAGGGCATGCCCGGTAATCATATCCTGCACACTGCGCTGATCGCCAGGTCCCATCAAATAGACTGTAAAATCCGTCCAGTTTTTTTTCAATTGAACTGCCGCTGCCAGTAAATCATGAACTCCTTTTCTACGGGACAATTCCCACAAACAACGCCGATGGCTGGACGGTTTTATCCGTGTTTGCGGTGAAATCCGGCAGCTCTTATTCCGTTTTCAATGACACGGGTTCTCACTCGCGGCATTTCCCGCTGAAAAAACCGTTTCCAGACCGGGGACAAGACCACCACCCGGTCACATAAGCCGAGGAGAAAATGGATCCAGCGTTGAAATGCGCGATGATGTTCCATGTAAAAGGCTTGAAAACAAGATCCGTGAATGTGCAGCACAATACGCTTTTTTAAAACACGCGCATACGCAATATAAAGGCATTTTTCCCAAAATGAGGTATAGGAAGCAGAATGTATATGTACAATATGGATCTGATGCATCCCCAAAAACAGCATAAATCGTATAAAATATAAAACAGACCAGAAATAACTCAACAGTGTATAGAACACGGGCCGCATAAATGCTTCACGATACCCTGACGATGTGCCGGCTGTGACGGAATCCGGTATGCCGGGTTTGGACATGTTCAGAACTGAGAGACGATAGTCGTTTCGCAACGAGGAATTCAAAAGCTGCTTCATGAATGTTTCCATGCCGCCGGCGGGCGGAGGCAGCGGTCCGATTTGCAGAATATGAAATAATTGAGACAAAGAATGAGCACCCTGATTTTGGTTATCAATCCTATAAAATAAAAAGATTCAAGAAAAAACAAACAAATAACTGAATTTGATGCACATTATTCTTGCATTTTTCCCGGATTTTTTTATATTCTCTAAGGTTGCGCGGGCGATTAGCTCAGTTGGTTAGAGTGCCGGTCTCACATACCGGAGGTCACTGGTTCAATTCCAGTATCGCCCACCCTTACAGGATCAATGAAAACAAAGGCCGTATCGTTTTGCGGCCTTTTTCTGTTTAAGAGACACAATATAGCCTCCGTACCCCGATAAACGTTGGAAATGAGAAAAACCCGGTCTCTAAATCGACGGGCTGATTTCTGATATCGTTATTTCAAACCTGCAAAACACGTTTTGTAAAGGATCCTGATATGCATTATCTTGAAGAAACAACTGGTTTATCCGTTGAACAGATCAAGGAATGGGGTGAAATCCTCTCAGGCTTTGAAACCAAAAACAAATACACGATTCGAGATTTAGACGGCCGGCCGATGTTCGAGGCGCTGGAAGAAAGCCCGGTGTGGTCGCGCTGGCTGCTGTCCTCATTGCGTCCATTCACCCTGCATATCTGGGACCACCGGAATGTTGCGGTGCTGGAATTGAAACGCCCCTTCCGCTTTTATTTTGGCGAAGTTCAGGTCAACGACCAGCGTCAACGCCCGATGGGACGCATCAAACGCAAGTTTTCCATCCTCCGGCGGCGTTTCTCCGTGCAGGACCGACTGGGACGGGAAAAATTTGAAATTATCGGACCGCTTTTGCATCCCTGGACCTTTCATATCACCCGCAATGCAGTGAACATCGGAAAAATCACCAAACGCTGGAGCGGCCTGGGTAAAGAAATGTTTACGGACGCAGACAATTTTCAGGTGCAGTTTCCGCAAAAAGCCGGTCTGAACGATCGCTGTCTGTTCATCGGCGCTCTGTTTTTGATTGATATTTTATTCTTTGAAAACAATAACCGACGTTAACCGATTTATGATGAGAAAGAAGCTCAATTTGCTGAAAGGTTTTCATTGCCCCTGCCGGCGACATATTTTCCCAGAGAACAGCATTCGCGCTTGGCCCCAATTCGGTATCAGCCATGGATAAATTGACATCAATGCCCGGCAACGGATTTCCAAACTGAGTTAATGTTGCAGTCAGATCACAGACATCATTGTCCTGCAAATACAGCACACCCTCCGGTTGCTTGCCCAAAGTCAAAAGCGGTGAATAATCATAGGTATCCGGTAAGCCTGAATAGATTGATTTCGCGGTCTGAATATCCGTCCATTTTTGGTTATACCTAAATTGAGCGATTTTAAAACAGAACAAAATAAACTGGCTCAAAAGGGAGCCAGTCATGTCTATTGTGTAAATTCTATTCTGTTTTCATGTTACAAAAGTCTTTTTACCTGTTTTTAAAATGAACTATGCCTAAAAACATGAAAAAACTAACATTAGGGCGTATCAATCCTGTGAAATAAAATTTTCTGGAAACATTTTGCTCTATGTCATGAAAGCTGGTTTTTGTTCGCGAATCGCCTGCCATAAAAGTGGAATTTTTAATGCATCATAAGTAGCTTGGGTGACTTTCAAGATTACCTGTTGACTCGTCGATATTATCTTGACAGCAAAATCAATTACAGTCCGGCGAAAAGTGCTGGGATAGCTCGTAACCGGTAACACATCCTGGGTCATATCACGCTTGAAAGCTTCGTATAGAAAATGACTCATCAAAAAAATGTAATAAAAGGCTCTGTTCATTCCAAAGCCTTTAAAGGGAAGCTGCTCGCATACGACAAAATCCTTTTGTGAACGATGAACAAGTTCACCCTTGCCGCGACTATGATCCAATTCAATGATCTTTTCCGCCTTTAAATAGTCATCGCCAACTGCCTGCACCAGCTTTTCATCACATTCTTCATTCTGGCCAATGTTTGTATAAATCACATTGTCCGGTCGAGCAAAATCAAAGGTCATCTGGCCATTATCTTCGGTTTCTTGTGATGTGAAAATGCATCGCCGAAATGTAGACCACGTGTCAAGCCGGTTACCAAATTCAACAAACGACCACGACATTTGATACAAGTGAAATCGATCAACAGGAACTTCTTTAACATATTGTTTAATACCCTTATAGAGCTTTCCGCTGCACGCATAATGAATGCCGAGGCGTTCTTCAAAAAATCTGAAATTCTTATCATCTAAAAAACCGCTGTCTTTAAGCAGTATGATTGGCACATCAGCATAATGGGTTCGAATCGCTTTGACCAAACGTCCAACAGCTTTTCTCAAATCTGTCCCATGATTGCAGTGCACATTGCCAGGACGGAACAATGCATCCACCACATAAGGCCCCCAGCTGATTTGCAGCGGCTGAAAGCCCTTTTCTTCTTATAAGTTGGCTTAACGCCTTGACGTTTTTGGGCATCGTCATTGTCAAAGACCACCGTATCAGCGAATAATATGATCACTTTGGGCTTTTCAACATGAAGGCGCCAGATAAAAAGCTTGAGCAAAATA
This sequence comes from candidate division KSB1 bacterium, assembly GCA_034521575.1. NCBI lineage: Bacteria > Pseudomonadati > Candidatus Zhuqueibacterota bacterium. Next base: position 425,701 of record JAXHMJ010000002.1, on the reverse strand, counting down.
GAACGAAAGAGCCATTGTCCGACAAAACCAAGTCGGCGAAACATTATCTTTATCTGATGCGATGTCGCCATGTGCCAAGGCTCATTCTCTAGGAGCGCGGCATAAGCGTCGTCGTTTTTACGTCGATCAAAGCCTAACATGGAACGGTCGGTGCCATCAATGAACCAGCCCACAACTTGTTTAATAAACTGAAAGCAACTAATGCCCTTGGCCGAACCTTTTAGAGAACCAAGACATTGTTCGAAAAGCTTGAAAAAACCAATGTTTTCGACATATTTGATAAAGAAAAACAGGCCGCCGCGCCCGCTCATTTTTTCAGTTGTGACCTCGATTTTTGAAATTTTTACTTGCTTTGAATTGGTTTTTTTCTTCATATTATTGTCACCTTTTGGGTGCGTGGATTGATTTTAGTTGATTTTGTCTTAATTAAAATAATAACAATCCATTATAATCCCAAAAGGTTTTTTATTTTTCGAAGAATCGCTCAGTTTAGGTTATAGTTACTTTGATTGGGATCCAAACGGTCTTCTGTCAGAAAATCCAGAGTAAAATCACCGACAGCCAGCCAAATAGCAAACTGAACAGCAACGGCTTTGTCCGCAGGATCTGTCAAAATGGAATGCATGCGGCTTTGATCAGTCCCTGTTCTGAACGTTTCTTCAATCCAACGCACGAAAACGCGCTGCCAACCCACCTCCCGGAGCAAGCTTCATCGAGAATACAGAATCAGCGGTGACTCGTTTTTTCACGATTTCTATATCATACGGGTTGGAATCCCGGTCCGCCGCCTCGCCGTCTCTGTAAATTTCAGCGATATATTCCCTGTCCGGGTCTAAAAAACCAAGATTGATGTCAAAACTGCGCCCGTTTTCATCCGTGATGCTGCCGATGTACCAGTCCGCACTCTGGCGGTCGCGGCGCACCACCGTGATATAATCACCGATCTCTGCATTCAGTACGTGCGTCTCGCTCCAGTCGGTCGGCACATCAACAATAAACTGAAACGCATCGGGACGTTTTTCATAGTTTTCCGGCAAATCGGCAGCCATATGCAGAGGACTGTAAATCACCACATACAGAGCCAGCTGTTTGGCCAACGTGGTGTTCACGCGGTTGTCCGGTTTTGCGTCCTCGAACAGCAAATCAAAAATTCCGGGCGTAAAATCCATGGGGCCGCCGAGCATACGGGTAAACGGCAGAATTGTGGTGTGATCGGGCGGATTGCCGCCGTTCGGATCCCAGGCATTGTATTCCTGTCCGCGCGCTCCTTCGCGCGTCATCATGTTCGGCCAGGTGCGTCGGATGCCCGTGGCTTTGACGGGCTCATGTACATCCAGCATCATTTTGTGTTTTGCCGCCTCTTTGACCACTTTGCGGTAATGCTGAACCATGAACTGACCATGCTGCCACTCCTGATGTACGCTTCCCTGTTCATCCACCCGCTTGATGGACTGGCCTTGACTGACATAACCGGTTTTAACGGCGCGTACGCCCAGGCTCTCATACAGATCAAATGCATCCTGCATTTGTGATTCATAATTAAGAACGCCGCCGCCGGTCTCGTGATGACCGATCAGCCTAACCCCACGGTCGCGGGCATATCGAGCCACCTCCCGCAGAGCAAAATCCGGATAGGGCTGAGTAAAATCAAACATTTCACCATTATCCATCCAGCTGCCGTCCCAGCCGATGTTCCATCCTTCTACAAGCACACCGTCAAATCCGTGTTCTGCGGCGAAATCGATATAGCGTTTTGCATTGTCGGTGGTGGCTCCATGCTTGCGGCCGCTTCCCCAGGTGGACACCTCCAGGTGCATTTCCCACCAAATACCCACATACTTGCCCGGCTGAATCCAGGATACATCCTCGAGCTGATTCGGTTCATTCAGATTCAGAATCATGGATGATTCAACCAGCCCGGCCGGACGATCCGCGATTTGTACCGTTCGCCAGGGACTGTGCATGGGAACGGATGTTTTCACTTTGACACCATCGGACCAGGGTACCAGATAAGCCCGGAGTTTATTTTCCGTTGTTCGGGTCACTGTCATACTCGAATAATCCGTTAACGCCGCCTCGTGTACAGAGACATAGCTTCCGTTTGCGGTTTTGAACGTCACCGGGGTGTGCACCGTATCAATCTTGTTCAACGGTGTATGCTGATAGAGATATTCATAACGGTTGCCGGCAAATGCAGGAATCCACCAAGCCTCAGACTCTGTATCAATATTAAATTCAGTCAACTCGTCCATCATCTCAATTTGTTTCAGACCCTTTTGTTCCGGAATCCGGTAACGAAATGCAATTCCATCATTGAATACTCTAAAATCCAGTATTTGCTGGATACCGGTATTATGACTCAAAACGAATGATAGCTGATTATAGTGGTTACGTATCTTTTTATTTTCACCCCAAACAGTGGTCCAGACCGTATCCATTGAAGAAAGTTGTTGTTCATCAAGGTTCAGATTTTTATCGAGGTTCATCTGCTTTTTTAATTTCAGACCCAACCTTGAAGGCGTAATCACCTGTTGATTATTCTTATTGACTGAATAATACAAGCGGCCGTTATCCAGTTTTATTTTCACTTGAATATGACCATCCGGTGATGATACAGAATTGAATTGTCCATCCGCCGCAAATACCATGGCAGCGCCCCATAGCAACATGATAAAAAACCGCATACGTTCATCCTCGTGTTTATATGATTGAAAAGAAACTTGACTTTGATCTGCAAGCCCATTACATTTATCGCGACACACAAACAAAGGTGGTCCTATGTCAACACATCCGTCTTTTTCTATTCTGGTGATTAATCCCGGTTCCACGTCCAGCAAGCTCGCATTGTTTGAAAATACGACACCCATCATAGAAAACAGCATTACCCATCCTGCAAATTCCGGAAAAGCTGATATCTGGAGTGAATATACAGATAGATTATCCGAGATTCAAACGTTTTTGCAGGAACAAAACATAAAAACCCCGGATGCGGTTGTGGGGCGCGGCGGTTTGCTCAAGCCGGTGAAACGCGGCACCTACGCGGTTAATCAAGCTATGATCCAGGACGCTCGCGCCAATGTTCAGGGAGAGCATGTTTCCAACCTGGGGTGTGTGCTGGCGCGGGATATGGCCCGGTCATATGACTGCCCCGCTTTCGTAGTAGATCCGGTTTCCGTGGACGAATTCGAGCCGGTATCACGACTGTCCGGTCATCCCGCCTTTGAGCGCAAATGCCTTTCGCATGCCTTGAATCTAAGAGCCGCTGCCTTTTGGGCCGCGGAAAAAGTAAACAAACAGATCGACGGCACCCGCTTTGTCGGTTTGCATCTGGGCGGCGGCATTTCAGTTGCCAGCCTGGTCGGCGGACGCATCATTGATGTCAATGATGCCTCAAACAGCGGTCCCTTTTCTCCCCAGCGCAGCGGCTCCCTCCCTACCCAGCCCCTGGTCCGATTCTGTTTTACCGGTGAACACGATCAGGCGTCTGTATTATCCATGATCAACGGCCGGGGCGGTGTTTATGCCTATCTGGGCACATCCGACATGAAAAAAGTGCAAGGCCAGCGACATGATCCCAATGTCCGTCTGATATGGGATGCCATGATCTATCAAATCGCCAAAGAAACCGGAGCCGCCGCCGCAGCGCTTAAAGGTGATGTAGATGCGGTATTTCTCACCGGCGGTCTGGTGCATTCGAAATTGTTTGTTTCAGAACTTTGTGCCTATATTAAATTCATTGCCCCGGTCCTGACATGTCCCGGAGAGCTGGAAATGCAGGCCATGGCGTCGGGCGCATTGCGGGTTTTGTTGAATAAAGAGCCGGTAAAAATCTATGAATAAAGTTAAAGGTCTCACCTGGATCAGCGCTCTGGTCAGCGCTTTATTTATAACGGGTATGATCATTGTTCCTGCCAGTCAAAAAATCAATGACTATATTTCCATTTATCGTCCGCTGTTCGATGCGGACAGTCCCCGGATTCTGCTTATGGAGGACGGCGTTGATCTGCAGGGAGACCTGCCAAGCCGGGTTACACTGGATAACGGGGTTCAGGTGCTTTTTGATCATAAACCGGACAGCAGCAGATTTGCCGATACCCCGCGGTATTCGCTTTTTTTTACACCTGACGAGCTATGGTATCAAGGCAAAACCGGTATCCGGTCCTTTGATCTTGACGGACTCACGTCTGAAGATGATACAACCGTTGTCAATACAGCAGAAATGGGCCGCAAGATTGATCATTATTCACAAATCATTCTAATCTCGGCGGCGTTCACACTAACTGTCTTGATTTTTATTCTCAACTTTCTTCTCATTGCCTTTGCCGGCGGTATCGGTATTATGCTGGACGCCTTTGGAGACGGTAATCTTGACTATAGTGATACCCTCAATATTGCGGCACTTTTTTATCTTCCTATGGTTATTCTTGCCGTTCTTTTATATAAACCGCTTGGCATTTCATTGGGTTATTATATTTTATGTTATATCCTCTTGACTTTTGTAACCTGTGCATTTTACTCGAAAAGAACAAAACAGTCGTTTCAAACAGAATAACTACCGGGACGAAAATGGTGCAGGATTGATGACTCATTGCGTCTGATTTCAGGCTGATTCATTCAGGGGATGCGCAAGCGAAGCGTATTCTATGTTTTTTGCAGGATTATTGCATTCGGGGGGATGCAGTAGCCGATTTATACGTAAGTATATTGTCGGTTTTTCTGTGGGCTCAATCGTGCGCCTATGCGAAACCGCCCACGAATAAATCCACGGTGGGCGGACAGGTCCGTGGGCTCAGAGAAGAAAGGACGCTCAAGCGCCCTATTCCTGATTTACACATAGAGCTTTTGGCAATGAATTGCTGTTTGATCCCAGGCGTTTGCAATGACCGTTCTGTCAGCTCCGCCAGCTGGCGGAGGCTTTCTTCTCCGAGCCCCGGTGCTGCGTCTGCCTTTTGGCTGATTCACGCCGGGGCGGTGCGCCCTTGGGACATGGTCTGTGCTGCAGCCAACCTGATGGGTGCCAGGGCTCGCACATTCAATCCTGTTGGCACTCAGCCTGTCCCGACTATCGGAGCCTGTCCCGACTATCGGGAGCCTGTCCCGTAGGGACAAAATATTTATAGTCTGAAATCTCCCCTCTGTCCCCGTCCCATCGGGACGGTATATGCCGTAAAAGGCAGTCAACGCTGCGAACGATTGATTCCGGGATGTGCTGAAAAGGGTTTTCCACACCCTGATTAAAATTGGTCATTTTGCGTCCCTACGGGACGCCTGTTTTCGTTTGATAGATATTGCTATAGATATACCGTCCCTACCGGGACGGGGATTGTGCAAAATTTCATCAGACCGGATGTTTCGCGGATTTGAAAATGCCTGGCTTTGCAAATAGCGGCGCGTGATTGAACTACGGTCTGCGCTGCTCCCACAAATTTATACGTAATCTTGTCTGTTTTTGCGTGGGCACAGCGATGCGTTCCACGCCACTATTCCATTCGATACCGTCGACGCACTTGTCCCGTCTATCGGAGCCTGTCCCGAGCATCGGGAGCCTGTCCCGACTATCGGGAATCTGTCCCGTAGGGACAAAATATCTATAGAACCCATGCGAACCCAAAAAAGCACCCCGTCAGGGGGTGCCATAGGCCGAAAACGGCAGTCAAGGCTGCAAACGATTGATTCCGGGATGTGCTGGAAAGGGTTTCCCACACCCTGATTAAAATTGGTCATATTGCGTCCCTACGGGACGCCTGTTTTTGTTTGATGGATATTGCTATAGATATACCGTCCCTACCGGGACGGGGATTGTGCAAAATTTCATCAGACCGGGTGTTTCGCAGATTTGAAAATGCCTGGCTTTGCAAATAGCGGCGCGTGATTGAACTACGGTCTGCGCTGCTCCCACAAATTTATACGTAATCTTGTCTGTTTTTGCGTGGGCACAGCGATGCGTTCCACGCCACTATTCCATTCAATGCCGTCGACGCACCTGTCCCAAGCATCGGGGCCTGTCCCGACTATCGGGCCTGTCCCGAACATCGGGAGCCTGTCCCGAGCATCGGGAGCCTGTCCTGACTATCGGGAATCTGTCCCGTAGGGAAAAAATATCTATAGAACCCATGCGAACCCAAAAAAGCACCCCGTCAGGGGGTGCCATAGGCCGGAACCGTCAGTCAACGCTGCGAACGATTGATTCCGGGATGTGCTGAAAAGGGTTTTCCACACCCTGATTAAAATTGGTCATATTGCGTCCCTACGGGACGCCTGTTTTCGTTTGATAGATATTGCTATAGATATACCGTCCCTGACCGGGACGGGGATTGTGCAAAACTTCATCAGACCGGGTGTTTCGCGGATTTGAAAATGCCTGGCTTTGTAAATAGCGGCGCGTGATTGAACGACGGTCTGCGCTGCTCCCACAAATTTATACGTAATCTTGTCTGTTTTTGCGTGGGCACAGCGAGGCGTTCCACGCCACTATTCCATTCGATACCGTCGACGCACCTGTCCCAAGCATCGGGACCTGTCCCGGTTATCGGGACCTGTCCCGGTTATCGGAGCCTGTCCCGATTATCGGGAGCCTGTCCCAAGCATCGGGAGCCTGTCCTGACTATCGGGAATCTGTCCCGTAGGGAAAAAATATCTATAGAACCCATGCGAACCCAAAAAAGCACCCCGTCAGGGGGTGCCATAGGCCGGAACCGTCAGTCAACGCTGCGAACGATTGATTCCGGGATGTGCTGAAAAGGGTTTTCCACACCCTGATTAAAATTGGTCATATTGCGTCCCTACGGGACGCCTGTTTTCGTTTGATAGATATTGCTATAGATATACCGTCCCTACCGGGACGGGGATTGTGCAAAATTTCATCAGACCGGGTGTTTCGCGGATTTGAAAATGCCTGGCTTTGTAAATAGCGGCGCGTGATTGAACGACGGTCTGCGCTGCTCCCACAAATTTATACGTAATCTTGTCTGTTTTTGCGTGGGCACAGCGAGGCGTTCCACGCCACTATTCCATTCGATACCGTCGACGCACCTGTCCCGAACATCGGGCCTGTCCCGAACATCGGGAGCCTGTCCCAAGCATCGGGAGCCTGTCCCGACTATCGGGCCTGTCCCGAACATCGGGAGCCTGTCCCGAACATCGGGAGCCTGTCCCGAGCATCGGGAGCCTGTCCCGACTATCGGGAATCTGTCCCGTAGGGACAAAATATCTATAGAACCCATGCGAACCCAAAAAAGCACCCCGTCAGGGGTGCCATATGCCGAAAACGGCAGTCAAGGCTGCAAACGATTGATTCCGGGATGTGCTGGAAAGGGTTTCCCACACCCTGATTAAAATTGGTCATATTGCGTCCCTACGGGACGCCTGTTTTTGTTTGATGGATATTGCTATAGATATACCGTCCCTGCCGGGACGGGGATTGTGCAAAATTTCATCAGACCGGGTGTTTCGCGGATTTGAAAATGCCTGCCTTTGCAAATAGCGGCGCGTGATTGAACTACGGTCTGCGCTGCTCCCACAAATTTATACGTAATCTTGTCTGTTTTTGCGTGGGCACAGCGATGCGTTCCACGCCACTATTCCATTCGATACCATCGACGCACCTGTCCCGAGCATCGGGAATCTGTCCCGACTATCGGGAATCTGTCCCGTAGGGACAAAATATCTATAGAACCCATGCGAACCCCAAAAAAGCGCCCCGTCAGGGGTGCTATATGCCGGTACCGTCAGGCAACGCTTCAAACGATTGATTCCGGGATGTGCTGGAAAGGGTTTCCCACACCCTGATTAAAATTGGTCATTTTGCGTCCCTACGGGACGCCTGTTTTTGTTTGATGGATATTGCTATAGATATACCGTCCCTACCGGGACGGGGATTGTGCAAAATTTCATCAGACCGGGTGTTTCGCGGATTTGAAAATGCCTGGCTTTGTAAATAGCGGCGTGCTGATTGAACGACGGTCTGCGCTGCTCCCACAAATTTATACGTAATCTTGTCTGTTTTTGCGTGGGCACAGCGATGCGCCCCGCGCCACTATTCCATTCGATACCGTCGACGCACCTGTCCCAAGCATCGGGACCTGTCCCGTCTATCGGAGCCTGTCCCGAGCATCGGGGCCTGTCCCGTCTGATCGGAGCCTGTCCCGAGCATCGGGGCCTGTCCCGACTATCGGGCCTGTCCCGAACATCGGGAGCCTGTCCTGACTATCGGGGCTTGTCCCGAGCATCGGGAGCCTGTCCCGACTATCGGGAATCTGTCCCGTAGGGAAAAAATATCTATAGAACCCATGCGAACCCCAAAAAAGCACCCCGTCAGGGGTGCCATAGGCCGGAACCGTCAGTCAACGCTGCGAACGATTGATTCCGGAATGTGCTGAAAAGGGTTTTCCACACCCTGATTAAAATTGGTCATATTGCGTCCCTACGGGACGCCTGTTTTTCGTTTGATAGATATTGCTATAGATATACCGTCCCTACCGGGACGGGGATTGTGCAAAATTTCATCAGACCGGGTGTTTCGCGGATTTGAAAATGCCTGGCTTTGCAAATAGCGGCGCGTGATTGAACTACGGTCTGCGCTGCTCCCACAAATTTATACGTAATCTTGTCTGTTTTTGCGTGGGCACAGCGATGCGCCCCGCGCCACTATTCCATTCAATGCCGTCGACGCACCTGTCCCGAAGCATCGGGACCTGTCCCGGTTATCGGAGCCTGTCCCGATTATCGGGGAGCCTGTCCCGATTATCGGGAGCCTGTCCCGACTATTGTAATCTGTCCCGTAGGGACAAAATATCTATAGCCGCAAATTCCTTTCCCGTCCCCGTCCCTTTGGGGACGGAAAAGGCAGGCAACGCCGTAAACCATTGATCCCGATATGGAATGCAAATCATATTCCAAACCCTGATTCACATTGCGCATATCGCGACCCTGACCGGATGCCGGTTCCGAATGAGGATTGCTCATGTATACGGTACATTCAAAAAGAATGTGACCTCGTTTTTCAAGGTCATATCCTTTTTATCAGTGAGATTTTATCAGTTTTACACTCGATAAAGCTCCTCAGCCTGAAACCGGCAGAAATAGACACCGGCTGCAGTGTGTGATCCGAATCCTGTCAGCGCCGTCCCAATAGAATCTGTATTGTCCGGCTGTAAAAGCGCCGCTTTCCAACTGTTTGACCGGTCTCCCTAACAGATTATAAATCCAACATTCAGCATACCCCACATCTTTTGTCAGGTCAAGCGTTATCACAGTCCCGGGATTAAAAGGATTTGGAAAAACCGACAAACAGCAAAAAGATTGCGGAATCCGGGATTTTTCTTCAGACATGGTTGTCTGTACACCGACTCGGATACTGACATGGGTCGGAACCGGCTCCATCTTTTTCAACAAGTTGATAGTCGTAATTCCGGTTCGGCATGATTCGGGTGTCGCGCCAGGCATAGGACTGCATTTGGCTTGTTGTGCCGGCCGCCTGAATCATATTTGATAACCGTTTGTATCCCTGGACCGAGTCGCCGCGTTCAATATAAAAGCCCAGACAATTGGTTTCGCTGGCTGTGCGCCATGTCAATTCGATTGCATGGTCTTTATATTCAGCCTGGAAGCTCATTAATTCCACCGGAAGACTCTGGTCAGTATTGGGCATGCCGGGAGTCGCGGTCAAAACCTGCCAGACAAACTCGGAATAGTTCATTCCGTCGCCCACCAGGCCCAGAGAACCGCTTAGCGGCGTGCTACCGCTTTCCTGAATACCAATATCCTGACTGTTCAATCCAGCGGCAGGACCGTCCATCGCTGTAAAATGTCCTTCATAGCTCAAAAACTGAATGACCGTACCCTTATAATCAAGGCAGAGACCGTCCGGTCCGTTTTGAATCCCGTCAATGTATGTATAGTACAAAATATGGTTGCCTGCGGCCCCGCCCTGAATGAACTCATCGAGTGAATGATAAGAATCATAGCGTTCACCGTTAGCCCCGTTATACAAACAAAGGCGGAGGTCTTGTTTGTCACTCAACTCTGCCGGAACCGCGACTTCAACAAATTCACCGACATCGCCTCCCTCATTATCATAATGAAATTCATTGATCCAGGCATTCGGCTGCGCCATGAGCGTGACACAAAACGTTAACCAAATGATTAAAACAGATAATCTGTGAGCCGTTTTCATACATCCCTCCAGTTTTTGTTTTGGAATTACAGTTTGAATCTTTTGGAAGCATTCCCCGGGTGCGCTTAAAGATAATAATCTTTTATTGACAAATGCAAGATTTTTTTATGCCAATGTGTAACCTCAGACACGGCCCGAATAAAATCCAGTGAAATCCATCAGCGGCTTTGCATTTCCGGCATCTCCCGTCCCGTCAGACGCGTCGTTTAGTTCATAGTCGCGCGCTTTAGCTCGGAAAATACGGTTAATCGCCCCGCACCGCTTTTTCGGGGCTTTAGCACATACCCGCTCTGTTCGGACCGGATATTGAGGCGATCTGAATACGAAATACAGCCGCAATCACCTTTTACGGTTGCAGACCACCCGATTATAAAACAAGCCCCATTCTCATCACATCATGATATTCCCCTTCGAAAAACACCTCATTGCGTAACACACCTTCCACTTTGAATCCCAATTCTTCATTCAGTTTGATATTACGAATATTGGTGTTCAGCGTATTTAAATAAATTTTTCGCAGTCCCAGTGTATTCAAACCGTATTGAATCCATAGGTCTGTGGCTTTTTTGCCGTACCCGTGACCTCGAAAGGACGGGTCGCCGATCATCTTGCGGAGCTCTGCTTTTTTTTGAACCTGATCGATATTTAAAAACGCCAACAGTCCGATCGGCACACCCTGAGGCAGCGTTATGACAGCCAGTTCACAATCATCCGCAGTCATTAAACTGTCAAAATTAGCGATACGGGCGGTAACGCTGGAAACCAGAAACCGGCGACCTTCATGATCATCCAGCCAGATATCGATCATCGGCCTGTCTTTGCTTTGCAAAGCACGTATGGTTAATTCTTTCTTTTTAATCGGCAGTTTTATTTTTTTCCGGGTTCTTTTGGAAAAATTCGCATTGGAGAATACCGGGATTTTGCGCATGCCGGCCCTGCATGGCTATATCCAGAAGCTGATTGACAAAGCGGATGTAATCCACTTTTTTGAATCCGTATTTTTCAGATTCCTTGTAAAATCCCCGCACCAGGATCTCGAGTGTGCGTCCCGGGATCGAGCTTTTTTGCGGATCCATGTCATCGGACATCTGTTATTCTCCGATTGTTATATTGATCATTCAAAACCTATCCATCAAATGCATTCTTGATCCAAACCATCATGCCGGACTGGAGCCACGCCTGCAACAAGCAGTCCCACGGTATCCATTAAACCGTTATAAAATTCCGGTTAAAAAGTATCACTGACTGTCAAGACAGACTTTACTAATTTAACAGATTTTATCTCAGAAGCAAAGAAAAAACACAGCAGGAGAAAAAGGCTTACCCCGGGTTCGACACTTTAGTTACAACAAATCGACAGGTCGTCAAGCGATTTGAAAATACGTTTCATTGTAAATAATGAGGCTGGACAAGAAAACAATTGAAAAAATGGCCAAAACCGGAAACAATGGCCAAACTGGGTAACATTTGCTTCCACCCGTGACAAGGATACAAGAATGAAAAACAATTGTTCTATACTCACACATTGAATAACAGCAAAGGCAAGCGCACTACTGACCCGGCCCGCGTTTCGCATTTATTCTATCATGAATTCAAGGTGGAGAGCGATCTCTCCACCTTGAATCAACTTTTTATTCATAATAAGAAATGGTTTCTACGATACCGCTGTCTTTGCCTTCGCACGGAAAGATATCTTTGCATAAATACGGATTGGCCGGATGATAGTGAATACGGACATTACCGCTCTCATTGAAATCACCGTCAACGATGACCTGTCCGTAAATATCCGGGGTTCCATTCATAATCAGGTTCCCTTTGACATAGCACTGGCCGTGTACCTGAGGGGTGCCGTTCATTATCAAATCTCCGCCCGTATAGATTGCCAGATTATTGTGGTTGGGATCGCCCGAATTGACCGTGACACTTCCTGTAATCTTTGCATTGGTCTTGACAATAAATACGGCATAGCCGGTAATATTGCCGCTCAAGTGCAAATCACCGCCGACATAGATAATCTCCGGATTTGTCTTGCTGCCGTAGGTCTGGTTTCCGCTCAGGTGAAGATTGGTCTCATGCACCTGCGTGGCGATACTTTTGTAATCTTCCGGATCAAATTCCGGGAGATCAATTCGGGATACGCTTTGCAGCACATCATCACCATTGGGGTTGGAATTGGGCGCTATAAAATCACTGGCATCGCGGTTTCCCGGATTCCAGTTGGGCTTGGAACCACTATATGAGAGGAAACCTTCAACCAGGGGATTGTTTTTTTTAACGCCATTAAAATTACCGCTCTGGTTCAGATGCACATTGGCATTCATACTGCCATCATCTGCGACAACATGACAGTTTCCATTTGAATTCCAATTATAGTTGACAAACATTGCATAATCAAAGTATTTAGGTGGTTCAATCGTAGACTCTGTGTGCTGAATCACCGCATAGCCGGCAGCGGTTTGTCCGTCAACCACGCCCCGAGACCTCACCAGAAATCCGCGGGTGCCATTGTCTTCCGACAAATTCCCGGCGTATTGGACCCAGGCATCCCAGTCGGGTTGGGAACCGGTTCGTGGCAGCGCGTCGCCGAAATAATTCACCACATCCACATTGATCGCACCGTCGCCAAAGGATTTGCCCTGCATGCCCTGCCAACTGTCATCTGCGGATAATTGAGCCAGAGCGATTTCCATGCCGCTTTTGGCCAGATTTTGAGCCTTGTTTGCACTCAGACTTTGAAATGTAGAGGTTGCGGAATTGACATTGCTGTTCAGGATTTGCTGCGTCGTAATTCCAAGCACAACCACCATCATTGCCGAAATAATCACCAACGTTCTACCCATGACGCCTCACTCCATTTGTTTTATGAATATAAATTTTATTCGTAATACGATACAATATAGGGTGTCCCCGCGCGCTCCACATGCCAGGTTTGCGGGATCACATTGTCACTCATTGGTTTATAATGAATCGTCATATCTCCACCGGCTTTGATACCGTTTTTAGCCACAGCCAAACCGTAAATATCCGAGGTTCCGGTACTCTTTAATTCGTCTTCAACATATAGTTGTGCATACACCTGAGAACCACCTGCAATTTTCATATCATCGCCGGCATAAAGCCCCAGACGATTCGGCAGATCATTATTCGTTATAGCATCGATCGTAACACTGCCGGTTATATCAATATCGCCCGTGACAATAAAAGCGCCATAGCCGCTGATATTCCCGGATATCGTTAAATCTCCATCGATATAATATATAGCCGGATTTTCTTCGGACCCCATTGTCAAATTCCCGGAAAAGTGTTGGTTGCCCGAGTACTTGACCGTAGCTTCCGCCTCTAATTTAGCCAAATTATACTGGGGAAACTCGACACCATCGACTTTTTGCACCAGTTTTTGTCCGGTGGTGGTATCATAGGGTTTAAAATAATTTGAGGCATCTGAATCGCTCAGATTGGTCGAGTTGGAATAGCTGCCGTAGCCGCGCACCGTTGATGCTCCACTCACTTCTAAATCAGAGTTTGTATGAATATTGGCGTTGATCGGGTCATCATTTTCCGTATGTATTAATGCGGCGCCCCCGACGGTCAGTTTGGCGTTGCTGGCCAATGCATACTTGAAAGACGGCGGTGGCAAGAGTTTGGGAGGAAACTGTACCACGACTTTAATGGTGTCGGTGACCCCTTCATATGCGCCGATAGAGGTAATTTGTTTGGCGTCATTGCTGCCGCCGGATCGGTCCGGGTACAGATTGCTCGTGCTGGCAGCATAGGCATCAATAGTGCCGTTATCAAACGGTTTGCTCTGAACGCCCGACCAGGTGGAATCCAGGGCCAGTTGGTTCATGGCATAATCCACACCGCTTTTGGCCAGGTTATTGGCCTTTGCTTGTCTATAGGCATGACTGGTCTGCGTGGTCGCTTCCACCAGACTTTCGCGAACGGCCGTGGATGAAAAGCCCATCCATATCAACGACGCTGCCACGATAATTAATAGCATTTTTCCCATTTTTACACCTCAAAGATTTCCGGGAACAAAGTATTTGTAATAATAACCTGAACCCGCTTTTTTTGAATAATCAACATGCTGAAAAAAGGCCTCGGCAACGTGCATTTCAACGCTTAGCGCTTGAACAGCAGCAGCGGTTGTGGTTTCATTCGATAAACTGTCAAAGGCGATAATTCTGAATGACTTGATCGGAACTGAAAATTCACGGGTTTTGTCCTGATAGGTCACCTGACGCACCATATGGGGATTGGAATTTTTGGCATTGCGTACAAAATACTTGACCCGATTCACATAGCCGATATTGTCCAGATCGGCGTTGAATGTAATCGAATTACTGGTGACGGATAAAACTTTGGATGTTGTACTGTCCACTCCAAATCCCATTCTGTTGATATCGGTTTTAATGATTTCTCCGATATTCTCCACCATTTCACGCTGCGAGTCGTCCAGGATCATATCACGCGATGTATTCATGTACCAGAACGTAAAACCCAAAATCATCAGCATAACCAGGCCGCCGATAATCATGGAACCGATAAGATCTATTGAAAGCATATTAACGCCCTTTAATTAGAAAACCTGTAAGTAATAACCCGGCTCATAGTAAGCACCGCGGGTTCACCCGTATCCGGGTTATCGTTGAAAAACGGGCTGGTGACTTTGGCGACAACCGCTTTGGCGTTGGTATTATATCCTACTTTAGTATCCGGATTGTCGGGATCGACATAATAGACATCCATACTGATACGAAAGGTACCCAACCGTTCTGAGAAAAAGGGGAGATTTTCCAGAGAATGAAAGTCATCTGCATCACTGTAATTATCAATATACTTTTCCTGTTCGTAATCCCAGGTAAAAGATTCACCGCCTCCGGCGCCGCAGGATGTAAAATCATCGGCACTCTCTACAGTTTGTCCCCACGCAACTGCCGCATCAAAGGGTTTCGCACAGGCACGTTCCACAAACGAATTGGCAATTTCCTTCCCCATCGCGATGGACTCGGTCTCAAGCGAAGCCGCCGTGGACGTAATAACGGATTGGTTTATGGTCATAGACACCATGGAAAAGGTCACCAGAGCCGCAAGAACCAGTAGCATTTGACCGGTGCTCATATTGCAAGCCTTCCTTTCTCAATCCCCGCAATTTGGGTTAAAAGTACTGCCGTTGATTTCACAGATAGAAACAAAACCGATATCAGCATGCTTTATGCCTGTCTTTAAAATCACCGGCATTTCTCAACCTCAATTGCCATCATCCTGCACTGTAAAAATAACAATAAATATTGAAAAACAAAACATTTATTCCAAATAAAATACTACAAAAGACATGCCATAGATTTAAACAGGACTAAAAACAGACCTATACCTCTATTTCTAAACTGCTTACCCCTATACTCTCTCTAACCGGATAAAACTGGTAAATAACGAACCAGTTTCATTTTGAAATCAAACCGATTTCAAAATGAAACGGTAAAAATCATTCAACGGCTCGTGCTCAGCCGCTTTTTTTCAGCGCTGCGCTTATTCCAGCAGCAACATCACCGAAACCTGGTCGTTGGCGCGTCCGTTGGGACTGTCCAGCTCCACAGAGACATCAGCTGATTGTTCCTGATCGTACAACGGATCGAGCGTATTGGTCAGGGTAACCTGATGCACAGTGCTGCCGTACCCGTACCGGTCTCTCGGGGCCATCAAATCTCCGGAAGAGATCGAGCCGCCGGACGTTTTCGCTTTTAAGGATGAACCGGCTGCCACCGGATTGCCGTTGATATCACAATGCTCCACTTGAATCAGCACAGTCTCACCTTTCTTTAAATTTATGGTCGGGTGTCCACGGTCAACGGTTTCAATTGAACCATCTCTTCTGTACACGTATTTGATAAAGGCGTTAAAATAGTACAACGGGCCGCTGAACACCACCGGGCCGGTTGTCCAGACCATGGCATCATCTCCCTGCTGATTTCGGCCATGTGTGCTTGCCACCACATAGGCAATGCCGTCATTTTCATCCGTAATCCTGCGTCCGTTGGGAAGCAGATTGGTGCCGAAATAATCATCATAGCGTTCCAGGTTACCGGCAAAACTGGGAACCGTAATCGGCACAAACCGGTTGGGATCCGTTTCTTCCATATTGGGATTCGGAATCCGGTGCGGCGCCAGCGCCTCCGGATCCGAGGGTATCACTCTCGGGCGCGGATTCGCTGTGGATAATACAACTCCGCCTTCACCGTTTTCATCGGTCGCTACATCTGTGGTGATGATGCCGCCGGTTGTGGTCAGGTATACGGTGGTCCCGACTTCAACCGGGTTGTTGTATTTGTCGCCGATATACACCGCCGGATTAAAACGCACCACTTTGTTCCATCCTGCCAGATTAAACACATCGAACGTCAAGGTCAGGTGCGGCTCCACATTATGCGTATTGTCCGGATCAATCCACGTATAAGGAGGACCGGAGCGGATAACAATTTTGGTGGTCCGGGCTCTCAAATCAGAAACTCCGACCACATTGGCTTCAATTTCCACCGTCCCCGAACGCTTACCGGAGCGCAATACCAGAGTCGCCTTGCCGTTCAGGGTCTGAATGGCGGGTGATCTCAGATAATTGCCCGGAAGCGACGGAGAAAGTCGCTCACCGCCGCCGGTGCCGTTGCGAATTCGAAATTCCACCTTGGTATTATCACCCACCGGTTCTCCGGTCTGTGATAAAACGGTGGCGGTAATGGCGGTCTGCTCAATATTACCGGTTTCTTTAACCCAGATATAGTTCGGATCGGCTTCCAGCAGCACGCTGGCGGCAGACGCCGTGAGAAATTCGACCTCGACATCCGCTGTCAGGTTTCCATAATAGACTGTTACCGTAGATACGGCCGCCTGCTGGGTGGACCGCAAAGAATTTTCCACAAATCCCAGTTGATCCGTGACACCACTGACACTGATTGAACCCAGGGAGGCGCTAAAATAGAGTTCCGCCTCCGGAATGGGGGAACCGTCCGCGGTCTTTAACCGGACTTTGATGATAGACGTTGAGGTGCCGTTGGCGATGATGGAATCAGGCACAGCGTCCACTGACATTTTGACACCGCTCAGACGGATGGGAATAAATTCAGTGCTGGCTGCAGAGGTCATCACCAGCTCTTCATCAACACTGATCGTATCTGCATCCGGCGTGTACACAAATGTAACCTGCCCGTTCTCGTCAGTTATGCCCACGGTATCAATTACCCCGTATGCGGCTTCAGCAAAAACATTGGTTCCCACCACCGGATTGGCGTAATTATCTTTGAGGGTCACGGTAATTTCATAATCCCCGACCCCGTTTCTGATGATATTGTCAGGGGCATCCCAGGTCATGGATTGACTGACGGTTTGATTCGAGAATGATACAAAAGCGGTATCGGCGACAGAACTGAACGATGCGATAACCATCACATTGTCATTTGCAGTTTCGCTGCTGGTGAGCTGTGTTTTCGCAATACCGCTCGAATCGGTCACAGCCGGTGATCCGATCAGGCCGTCCGTGGTGGTAAACTTGATTTCAGCGCCCGGAATCGGATTGTTTTGTTCACTGACAAGCAGCGCCGACATATTGAGCTTGCTCACGCCATTGGCGCTTATGGTGGCGCGTTTGGGACTCAGCTTGATTCGCGGCGGCACATATTCCACAACCAATATATCCGGTTTGAATCTACCATACTGCACCAAAATGGTATCAACGGCAGCGCTTTCGGCTGAACTTACAGTGACCACACTTTCGCCGGCTTCATTGGTGTATACCGGGGTGGGAATACCACTGTATTGACTGCTGATACTAATCTCTGCGGCGTTCACAGCCTGATTGGTCGCTGTTTGCCGGATTCGGATATTGAGTTGCGTTTTGGACAATCCTCCATCCGCTGTCAACACCTGATCCGCAATAGATACTTGACGGCTCACGCCCACAAACGTAATCATCAGCTCTTTCTTTTGAGCATCAGCATGGGACAACTCTATAATCTGATCCTGCTCGCGGATCTGCAAGGAAAGAAAGACCTGACCGCCCATTTTTTTACCCAGTGTGCTGTCCGATAATTGAGCAGTCACTGTAGCCTGTAAATCTGTTTTACTGGTGTCACTGGTCAAAACAGCATAAGCAATTCCGTTTTGATTGGAAAACGCGGATTCCGTAATGGTCCCGTGATCAGTAGAAAAGTCCACCTTTTGTCCCTGTACTTGGGCGCCGGTTGTATCGTATACAAAGGCCGCGATGCCGATGGACGACACCCCGTCCGCCAAAACCGATGGTTCTTCAGAGATCAGTTCCTCCAGAACATTGGCGCTGGTCGGACCTTCATCCAGTTCACAAGAAAGCAAAATGACAAATATCGAGATGAATAGTAAAAAGACGATTTTCAAAAAATGAACAGATTTCATATCATTCACTATCGTTTGAGTAAAATCCCTGCCAAATCACCGGCCCGCACGTTACCGGAATAGGCGCGATTGGCTGCCGCGGTTCGACTGCCTCTGGAGTTCAGGATATTCATACGGGTCAAAGGGACGATTCGATCTGCAGACTGCTTGCGAAAAATCGTAACCTCTTTTCCCTGCAGCCGGTCAGGGTCAACATCCTTGTTCCACTGGATTAAAACAACACCATTCTCCACATAAAGAACTTTGCCGAAATAAAAGCGTTTGCCGTTCAATTCATCCCGAACACCAAAGTCCTCCCCTTCCGGTGGAAGAATGCGGTAATAGCGTTTCTCCCCATCAGTCGTGCCTTTTTCCACGGTCAGAACGTTCTGCGAATCGCCGCGGCTGTCATTTTCAATTGAACCGCCGGTTTTTGCTTCCGCCCCTGACTCTGCGCCTGGGCTGAACGGATTCCTGTGATGTTTCATAGTTAAAGTAATCCTGATCGGCATTCGGTCTGGATTTTACACTCGCATTCCACATTGAACGCAGCTCTTTGGAATAATCCTGCGATCGATAGCGGCCCAAAACGCGCACCGGATTGCGATGCCTGGCTCTGGTGACAAATCCTGAAGCCGCCCGGTCATGAACAGTCGGCAGCAATGACGCGCGCATGACAATGATCAATTCCTGCTGATCGACAGAGGTTCGATCGTATCCGAATAAATAACGCAGGCCAAAGAACCACCACGGCAAATCCTTTAGAATGGGGATACCGGAGCGCATCTGTTTGTTTTCATTTGAATACAGACCGGCGATAATCGTTTCTTCTCCATCATACAATTGCACCAGCGAGTTGGCCTCGGATTTATCAATAATGGTGCTGACCGTACTCGGACTGGCCTGACTCTTTTCTATATGCGCGTTTAAAATAATTGCGATTCGCCCCTGCTCATCCTCGAGGATATAGGGAGTTACCCGCAATATGGTACCTGTGCTGAAAAACCGGTCCGTGATATTACCGGCAAAATCGCGTGTCTTGATGGAAAAATCCTGACCGACCTGGACCATGCCTTCATGGCCTTCAGTCACAGTGACCTGAGGCTGTGCGAGAACGGTGCCGATTTCATTGGAATCAAACGCTTTCAGCAGCGCTTCCACATCCACTCCAAACAGGGAATTGGGCACCCGCACCGTTAAATTCAGCATATCTTCCGTCGCCTTAAACGCACCGAGCTGTTCCGCGGTCATAGAGACCTGTCCGTTATACAATGTAGTCCAGTCGACTCCGATCTCAGCCAGTTTGTTGCGGTCTCCCTGAAAAAAAATGGTTTCGATTTTAATTTCCCGCTGTCCCGGACGGATTTTCAACTCTTCCATCAAGCGTTCCTGCTCTGTTTCCTGGGCATCCGGGGATTCTATAATCTGGAAATAATGTTCCTGTTCCTGATACCACAATCCGCGACGACTGAGAATGGCCTCCAGCGCCTGACGCCAGGGCATCTGCTGAACATCTATACCAATGGCGCCACTCTGACGAGTGGGATCGTAAATGGGTTTACCCACATAATCCACCGAATATTCGCTCAACAATTCAATCGCCATTGAGAAATTGACATCGCTGTTTATGGAGACAATCTCCCCCTCGGGTACATATTCCCGGGGCATTTCCATCTGTGCGTATCCTGCGGCCGTGATGATCACGAGCAGCAATAAGACGTATTTTTGATAGAATCGATGTCTCATTTAATTTCTCTTTGTTGTTAGCACAATTCGTTTTCCCTGTCCGCTATTGGCCACAAAAACGGCTTCTCCCTGCATAATTCTAATATCCTGTAGCATGGCGCCAAAAAAATCCTCACCTTTGCGCACCTTGACAGCCGCTCCACCGTTCCGACTGACCAGAACAGCATTTGATGTCAATGCCAGCAATTGAACTTTGTCCGCAAACGACGGCAACTGCGGTCCCTGGCTCTCCGCCGCCGGGGCGCTGCCGTCAGCAGTGGCGTCACCCTCTCCGTCGCCGGACCCTGAGCCTGTGGATTTGGTACGCGCAACCCGCTCCTCTTCTTCCAGCACCAGCCGGGAAACCGAATTGGACACCAGATCCGCAATTTGATAGGGTTCTCCTTCTGTTCGGGTAATGTCTTCAATGTCCGGACCTTCTTCGCGAATAAACGCCCGGACCGTTAATGAAAATTCCGTGAGTTCCCGGGCTTGGGAAACGACAGCGCCTTCCTCCTCGAACAATACACGCTCAAATTGGATATTGGGAATATCGTAAAACACCGGCCCGTTTTCCAGAAACCAGATCAGTTTATACACATTTTCAAAATCCGCCATACCCGATATCTCATATTCACGCGCCTGAATCGTGACAAACGGGACATCCTGTTTAAAGATCAGATTAATCTCCACGTCCATCGGCGCCTTTTGTATTTCGCGAAGAATATAATCAAAGGTTTCTCCCGGGGTTTCACCGCTCACCAGCGTGCCGATTTTTCCCAGGCTCAACTCTTTCAAATGTTCAAGATACTGAAGCATATCCGACTTGTCGCTTTCCAGTCTGCGCAATTCATTCAGACGCTCCTGTTTTTCCGCATTGATCACAACTTGTCTGGCCAATTGTTTATCAATATGGATAAATGTATAATAATAACCGGCAATCAGCACAGTCAAGACAATAACGGCTATGATAATCGTATTTCTAGTCGCGTAGTTCATTTCGATACTCTTGTTCGGTCCCGGGTCTCACAGAGCACTGCAATTGGACATCATAGTAATTCATCGTCGGCGTTTCTTTCATCACCCGATAAATCATACTGTTGCGCATAAACCGCTCCAGCTGAACCACCTGCTCCCGGTCGGTGAGATTAAGGTCCAGTCTCACCTGACCATTACCGCTGTTTTGGAATTCGGCAATGGAAAACGGCCCAATATTCTGATAGGCCGAAGACAGCGCCTCGAGCACGGGCGCCCACTCGACCGTGGTTTTCGTCAAGGAGTCAATAATGGCGGTTCCCTGCTCCATTTGCTGAATCTGCATCTGCAGACTGTCCACTTTATCCGCGGTGTTTTTCAACAATTCCAGCTGGCTGTCCAGCATATTTGTGCGTGATTGTTCCGTGCGTATTTGCGCATTTTTCTGCATGGATTTGAACGTAAAAAAGGAAACGCTGATACCCAAAACCCCCAGCATAACAAGACCGGGCATGCTGATCTTGTAAACAGCCTGTTTGTCTTTGATTCTTGCGGGGATAAAATTTACATCATAGAGCGGACAAGGATTCGATTCGAGCGCTTTCGCGGCCAGAGCGATCGGCAGAATATAGCTGGGCACGGTGCCCTTGCGCAAATGCAGATCAGCCGGCACATGTTCGCGCTGCGGCTCCCAGGTGCGAATATCGACTTGATCAAAGGCTTCGGTAAAATATTGGTATGCGTTGTGTTGATCCGCCTCACCGCATAATATAACGGTATTGATTTGCTCAACCTGCCCCGAATCGATTGAAAACAGCAGTTTTGAATAGGCTGTTTCTGAAGCGGTTTGAATATCCACGCCTTCATGGATTGTGCTGAGGATCAGGGTGATCTCGCTGTTTTTCATAAAAAACACTTTTATAAAGTTTGTCGAGAAAAAGATCACACATGCATTTTCCAGATCTTCGGGAGGCAGGGTTTGCACCAGTTCGTTGGCAAGCGCCAGGTCTCATGGTATCAATCGATTTTATTTTGGGAGACTGCCGGTGAATACTGCGCAGAGAATCCGTCAACAAACCGGCAAGAGATGAGCGGATCATCGTGTACAAACGTCAGAAAGGTTCCGTCGCCGCGTTCGAGATATTGGATATTCTCAACCGTGATATCAAGCTCTTCTTCTTCCTCAATGAGCTGAGACCACATTTGCTGTTTGGCTTTTTGCGGGCGTTTGTCGCGGATGGATTCAAAGGTTTTGTTGTAAACATTGGTATCAGCCAGATTGAATGCTGACACCCGTGCCTTTGGGACACATTTTCGTCATGATATCCAGAATCACATCAACATTGGTGTGCCCTCTTTCGCTTTCAATACTGGCGTTTTCCTCATCCGACAGGTCCACTCCGAACGGATTTTTTCCGCCGTCTTGAATGACGTCGCTGAAATCCTCCGTTTCTCCCTTATCCGAACGTTCCAGTACATCAAAGAGATCAAACTCGTCCAGCTGCTCTATCAACAGAACATCTTTCTCCCGGGCAAGCAGAGCGGCCTTAACTTTGGTTTCCTCGACATATAGTCCAAGTGTTCGTTTCATCAGTACAACTTTGACAAGAGTTCCTTGATTCGCATTTTATTATTTGAATAGTCCAGGGCCACATCTTCGTCGATTTCTCCGCGCCTGATAGAGCCTGAACAAATCCTGTTCCATCGTAATCATTCCGTTTTTTCCGCTTTCACTGATCATCTGATAAATCTCGTGTACATTTTTATTTCGGATCGCCGCCTTGACCGAACTGTTAACCAGAAGCACTTCTTTGGCCAGGGTGCGTTTGCCTTTGCGATTCGGTACCAGTTTCTGGGAAACCGCCACTCTTAACTGATCTGCCAGACGAACACGAACGCGATCCTGTTCTTCGGGCTGACATTCAGCAACGATACGGTCAATGGTCTCGACAGCCGACCCGGTATGCAAGGTTGAAAACACTTTATGACCGGTATCTGAAATTTCCAGACAACTCAGGATCGTTTCAGGATCCCGCATCTCACCGACAATGATGATATCCGGGTCCTGGCGCAGGGCCTGCACCGCGCCCTGCTTGAAATCAATCACATCCCGACCGACCTCGCGATGACGAACCAGACAGCGTTTGGACGTGTGCACGTATTCGATCGGATCACCGATGATCACGATATGGCCGTCAACGCTTTGATTGTTCGCATCCACAATGCTGTCCATTGTGGTGCTTTTACCGCTGCCGGTAATGCCGGTTATTAAAATCAAACCTTGCTTTTCATGTAAAAGCGACAAAGATCGTGCCACATTCTTGTGAAATCCCAACTGTGAAAACGGATAGACAGTGGCCTCGATAGCACGCATATTCAATGCAAGGTGGCCGAGGTCGAAATAAACCGTTGCTCTCCAGCGCAGTAAATGTTCATTTTGAGTGATGGAATAGGAAAAATCAACGGCTCCCCGGTCCAAAAGCCGGTTGATCTGCATTTTATCCAGCATGGCATGGCATAAAATATCGCTGTGATCCAGAGACCATTTGCCCAATTTTGCCTGCGGCGTCTTTCGGCCATGTATTCGGAACCATATGGCATCTTTGGACATGGGTCCGCCGACCTCGATATCCGAGGCTTCCTGTTGACGCATAAACAGCGTTATCTTTTGAAAATGCTCCCGAATGGCTTCCAGTTCATTTTGTGGCAGTTGCTGGACAATTTGACTCATTTGTCTCTGACGCTCAACACCTTCTATATGAACCGGGATCTGTTCAATAATGTTTTTAAAAATGTTTTCAATCATGATATTCCGTTTATTCCTGCCAGGTTTCTGCTTTTGCATTGTTTGCATCGGGATTCGTACTCTCCCCCAGGTCATACATGTCGATATCGTTGTCGGGTTTTTCTTTATAGAAATTCTCAATTTCATTCATGATCACTTTCATCCGCATCAGGGTGTCCCGGATGACTTTGCCGCGCTTGTCCAGATTTTTGCCCTTGTCCTTGATCAGCATTTCAAAATGAAATGTCAGAATGGCAAGCGGATTATTCATGGCATGACGAAAGGTGCGGGATAACCGAGAGATCACACTCTGGCGTTCATTGGAAAGCTGTTCTTCCAGAGAAGATTCAAACTCTTTGTTTTTTTCCTCCAGGGTTAAAGAGAGGTCCTGAAAGGCCTGATTTTGATCCCAGAGCGATTTTGCCAGATAGGATGAGACAAAATAAGCCAGAAAAAACAATACCGTATAAGACAACAGGATTTGCAAATGATCTGTGAGAAAAACAGCAAACTCGGAGGAAAAGACAAGATCCATTCCAAACCCGATTTCCGAGAAAAACAACATAAACACCAGGCCAATGACACTGAATACCGTTGCAAAAAATCC
This sequence comes from candidate division KSB1 bacterium, assembly GCA_034521575.1. Lineage (NCBI taxonomy): Bacteria > Pseudomonadati > Candidatus Zhuqueibacterota bacterium. The sequence goes on along the minus strand of JAXHMJ010000002.1, from coordinate 401,035 downwards.
GGTTTTGCGGTCAATCGTGATGCTGGACGTGAGAATGGGGATAATATACAGCCAAATCAACGGGCTCTCGAGTCCGCCTGTCATGTATATCCCCAGCGAAAATATGATAATATCCAGCAAGTTATGAAACACCGGATATATTTTCCGTTTTGAGAAATTATCGATCCAGAAACTGTAGCAGAAATTCAGAAAAATGATGCTCATCAGGATAAGAATGAAACTGTATCGCGGAAACTCGACCCGGTTCACAGCCATCTGCAAAATGCCGATCGAAAGGAAAATAATGGTGGACAGCCAGCGCACATAATTCCACCATTGAAGATTTTGATGAAAACTGGTTTCGATTTCGCGATTGACTTCTGACACCGGCTGGTGAGAAGATTTGGACATGATCATAGCGATCCTCATGGATTTTTTAATTCAACGGAACAATATTCTTGTTCAATAATCGCGCCATATTGTCCGCGGCAGTGCAATATTTTTTTGAAAGGCCGAGTGCGGCGTTTTTGTAATATTGATTGTACAATTGATGTTTTGCCAGAAACGCTTGCAAAAGTTTCTGTGAAACAACAAACAAGCGGCTCTTTTCACTCGCTTTTAAAAGATACTGACTTTTTACGCCTTGAAGATCGAACAGGCAGGATTCTCCTATAGAGTCTCCGGTCTTGAGTTGTCCCAATGCAAGTGGTCCGTATGTAAGGGACAGGGCGCCGTCATACACCACGAGCATCTCTTTGAGAATGTCTACCTCTATGGTTTCCCCTTTTTGAAGCTCTACCCGGCGAGATTGTTTAAGCAGTTCCTCTATTTTTTCTTTCGGCATGTTGAGAAAAATGAGAGGCCATTTTTGCTTTTCAGTTTGTTTTTTAGCAGCCGATTTGTCTGCGGGAGCGGCCTTTGTTTTTTCAGGCTCGGCTTTCTTTTGCTTCTGTGGCTGCCCCTCGGGTTTTCCGATCACATCCTGAACTTTTTGCAGCAGCTTTTCGGAGAACATGGGCTTTGTCATAAAATCATCCGCGCCGGCTGAAATCGCTTTTTTGCGCAAATGTTGACCATTAAATCCGGTAAAGGCAATGATATACGAATCTTTTAAAGCTTTCCGGATCTTGACAATCGTATCAAACCCATTCATAGGTCCGGGGAGCACCAAATCAACAAATGCCAGAGCATATTCGCTGTCACCGGCCTTTGCCAGAGCCTCCGTCCCATCTGCGGCGGTTTCCGCCTCGTATCCCTCCGACGTTAATATCTCTGCTGAACTTTTACGAATCTCCTTTTCATCATCAACGATTAAAATCTTTCTATTCTCTGCCATGCGCTATTTTACTCCAGGGTTACAGCAGCCACTTCCTGTAAGGATGTAACGCCCTGGAGCGCGCGCATCAGGGCTGCTTCCCGCAACGTTTTCATACCGCGTTTGCGGGCTGAGGCGCGAATGGCGTATTCATCCAAATCACCTTTTGAATCCAGTATTATATTACGGATTTCAGGTGTAAAAGTCAATACTTCATGGATACCCATTCGGCCTTTGTAACCATTGGTGCAATTTTCACATCCCACCGGCTTGTGAAAGGTTGCTTTCTGGAAATCAGACTCTTTCATATCCAGCGCATAGGCAACAGCCGGATCAAGTTTTGTTTCCACTTGCTTACAATGCGGACAGAGCTTTCGGATCAATCGCTGCGCGACGACCAGGTTAATCGCATAACCGATCAGGAACGGCTCGATTCCCATCTTGAACAACCGCGAAACCACACCCACGGCATCATTGGTATGCAGGGTTGAGAACGTCAAGTGACCGGTATTCGAGAGTTTGATCGCCACTTCCGCTGTTTCCTTGTCACGAATCTCACCCACCATGACGATATCCGGATCGTGCCGCAAAATCGCGCGGATTGCTTTTTCAAAGCCCATTTTATGGCTGATCTTGAGCTGACGGGCGCCGACAATATTATACTCCACCGGGTCTTCCACCGTCAGGACATTGACCTCAGGCGTCAACACATGGTGCAATGCAGCAACCAATGTGGTACTCTTGCCACTTCCGGTCGGTCCAGTCAGGATTACCATACCTTGCGGCTTGTTGATGGCGTTGACAAACTCTTTTTGGGCGTAATCATCAAGTCCCAGCTTGCTCAGATCCGTGATCACCTTGCGGTCATCGAGCACACGAATGACCACACTCTCATACTTGCGGCCGAGAGAACCGGACACAATCGGCAGAATAGACACACGGAAACGAATAATGGTGCCGTCGATTTCACGCTGGATAAATCCGTCCTGGGCGGAATCCCATTCAAAGCGGTCGACATTTTTGGACCGGTCCTTGACGACAGCAAAAAAGCCTCCGGCCGGTAACCGGGTTGCGTGATCCAGTTCTTTAGTTTGCCGTCTTTGCGGAATCGAATACTGATATTATTGTCCTTGTCCGGAATGATATGAATATCACTGGCATCCTGACGCACCGCCTCTAACAGACAGCCTTCGAACAGATTAACCAGCACGCTTTTGTTGACCGCGGCGGCCAGTTCTTCCTCGTCAATGTTCTCTTCCTTGGGTTCCTCTGCCTGATCCAGAATTTCCTCTTCGGCGTCTTCAAGAACCTGCAGAAATTCGTTCTTCATACCGGCGGCGACGGCTTTTTCCAGGACCTGCTCTACATCTTCCAGGCGGGAATAGGCGATTTCAAATTTTTTAATGCCGCCGTTCAGAAAAACATCCGTCAGAACATTGTCGAGCGGATAAGGGGTGATAAAGAGCATAATATCATCGCTCTTGTCGCTGTACCCGAACGGAATAATTTTGCGCTTGAGAAACTGGGTTTGCGCTTTGGAGGGCAGATTTTCATAAAATTCCTTGATGAATTTCATGAAATATTCCGAAATCTCTCCCGGATCCAGCTTGATCTCACGAAAAGAATAGACCTTGCAGAATTTTTGATACAATTCATGCCGGTCAAATCCCATATCCTCGATCAATACATCTTCAAGCTTGCGTTCCCCGGAAGAGGCGTTCATTTTTTCGCGCGCTTTTTCGAGCACACTAACTTCCAGCGCGCCGTGCTTGGCGATCTTTTCAATGATCGCATTCGATAATGTGTTTATAGCCATAATTACATCCCCGGTAACTCTGGTTGTACAACTGCGGTTTCGCTCGACACAATGGTGAGCGCTGTCATGACAAGCATAATCACAAGCCCAATAACGACCTGGATCCACTCGGTGATCGCTTTCATGCGGTAAGACGTTTCCTTTTCATAATATTTGGCGATCTGAAGGGCGACCTTTTTCAAGGTACCGGATTCAGCGCCGGTATTAAAACGCGTAATCGCATTTACAGTAAACACATCGGATGCCTTTAAACTTTCCACAAATCCCTGACCGCGACGCACCATCATGGGAATCGTGATTTCCTTGATCTGTTTTTCCATATACTTGTTCCGGCATGCCTCGGCTGCGGTCCGGATCACTTCAATGTTCTCTCCGGAACCCGAATACATGGAATAAAAGACCCGGCAGAAAATTTCAATTGAACTTTTGTGCATCAAAGAACCCATAACCGGCATACGAATCATATATTTACCGGTGACCACCTTGCCTTTTTCGGTTTTGGCAAGCTGCCAGAGAATAATCGGCGGCACAATAACAGCCAGCAAAATCCATACCAAATTATCGGTAATAAAGTAACTGGCTTCCAGGGTAAACGCGGTCATGGGCGGCAATGTGGCGCCCACCCGGGCAAACATTTCCGCGGTCTTGGGGAAAATATATCCCACGTAAAACACCACAGCGCCGAATAAAACCAGCAAGGTTATAGTGGGCATGAGCAAGGCGCTGCGAATACTCTTTTTAAATTCATAGTCGCGTTCCAGGAATTTGGCGGTATTTTCATAGATCTCCGCCATATTACCGCTTTTAGAGGCCACGCCCAGCATTTTCGACGGGAATTCGCCCAGAGCCCAGGCCTGCTTGCGGAACACTTCCTCCCCGTCCATGCCGTCCTTGAGATCGGAAATGACTTCTTTGATCATTTTTTTCATGGATTTGTTTGAGGCGTCGATCTGCATCAGCTGCATAATCTCATCAAACGGTAGTTTTTCGTGCAGGAGATCGGCGGTCAGCCGAATAAAGGAAATCACGTCGGAATAGGGGGGTTTGAAATTCAAATTCAACAAGGATTTTTCAACTTTGATCTCCTTGTATCCCATCTGCTGCAACGCCAGTTCAAGGTCTTCCCTGGCGTAGGCCTGCTGCTCGCCGCGAACCAGCGTGCCGTCGCGTTTGCGGTACCGATACAAAAAAATGGTCTTTTTCTGCAAAGAGATCAGTTCAAAGCGGTATTGCCGGGCCAGACTGTCCACCCGCACCCGCGCTTCCTTTTTAGTGGCCGCAGTCAAATAACCGACGATGCGTTTTTTTCTCGAATTGAGACCGTTGTATCGATATTCCGCCATGAGGATCCATCTCTTTTATAAACGCAAAAACCAGCTTTACAGAGCAAGCTCTGTAAAGCTGGATTTGAAAGCTGTTAATGTAATTTTAAACTTAACGGTTGCCTACAGCCGTTCTTACGCTGTCTTCGTAAACAGTGACCGTCGCTTCACAATTACCGGCAACATCGTCACCGTCCATTGTACCTATACCAATAATCTGAACCTGATCAGAGGCTACAGTTCCCAAAGAATAGGTTCCATTATCATTGGAAGTTTTGGCTGTCAAATGCTGAATGGTCAGGTCTGCGAATGAATTACCGCCGCCGCCCATACCCGTGGGTTTCACATAGTATTGCTGGGCGCGCGCCGCCAGATTCAGCAGGTCATTGGTGACCGCTTCCAGGTTCGAAGACGCGGCCTGGCTGTTGAACATGTTGATACCGACCACCACGGCGATACCGACAATAATCACAGATAAAACGATGAGTAAAAGTTGCTGTTGTCCCATGAGAGACTCCTTTCAATTGATTTGAATATATTATGTGGAGAATGGTTTATCAACGCCAAGAGTTGTTTGACATCAAACGGCTTGTTCAGTTTCACAAACGGCTTGATTTCCGGATAGTCTTTTTCATAATCATCAAAATCATAAGCCGTCACCAGAATAATTTTGAGTTCCGGCGATATGCGTTTGGCAACCTGAGCAAGCAGCGCCCCGTTCATTTTGGGCATGCTTATATCGGAAATCAGAATGCTGTACTCGTCCCGGGTTAACAGCTCCAGAGCTTCTACGGAATCGGACACACCTTGCGTCTCAATACCCTGCTTGCTCAGGCCAATCGCCATACTGTGGACCAGATTTTTGTTATCATCAACAAACAATATTTTCAGGTGTTCTTTCAATCCATCCTCATTTGTTATTCTGATTTACTTAACAACAAATCCCGTGCCAAACAATGGGTCGATGTTATAACACCTTGCAAGCACTTGTTAATTTTACCCTTATATCTTACTGTCACTCTATCGGTGGAACTGGTAACTATTGAACCGATTTCAAATTGAAATTCGCTTTGTTTCAATTTGAAAAAGAAATGAAAAGGGGAGGTTTACAGCAAAAAGACAACGTTGTGTGACTGAATCATTAATGTATCAATTTGTGGCAGCAGCGCAGACCGTCGTTCAATCACGCGCCGCTATTTGCAACACCAGGCATTTTCAAATCCGCGAAACACCCGGTCTGATGAAATTTTGCACAGTCCCCGTCCCGGAAGGGACGGTATATCTATAGCAATATCCATCAAACGAAAACAGGCGTCCCATAGGGACGCAATAGGACCAATTTTAATCAGGGTGTGGAAAACCCTTTCCAGAACATCCCGGAATCAATCGTTCGCAGCATTGACGGACGGTTCCGGCCTATGGCGCCCCTGACGGGGCGCTTTTTTGGCTTCGCATGGGTTCTATAAATATTTTGTCCCTACGGGACAGGTTGGGTGATGCCGGAATTGAATGCAACAATGGAGCTATGGATGGGCTGATTGCCATTTGTCAGGCATCACGAGCCGAAGGATCATGACGAGATTAAAAAATGTCTCCCACCCTTTTAAATACATTTTTGCTCTCTCCAGCGGCTTTGATTCTAAATCGAAAAATAACTGCCCGTAGCCGCCCGTCCGGTTTCGCCGGTCGATATTGATTTCGTAAACAAGTTGCAAACAAGGTGTGATAAAGCCATTTATAAGTTATTGTATATCATTAATATAAATTAATATTTAAAAAGTACGTACTCTAGGATGTACTGATGAAATTTTGCACAATCCCCGTCCCGATAGGGACGGTATATCTATAGCAATATCCATCAAACGAAAACAGGCGTCCCGTCAGGGACGCGATAGGCGCCATATTGATCAAGGTGCGGGAAATCCCTTTCAGCATAGTCCGGAATCAATCGTTTGCCGCGTTGCCTGCCGTTTCCGGCATATGGCGCCCCTGACGGGGCGCTTTTTTGGCTTTGCATGGGTTCTATAGATATTTTGTCCCTACGGGACAGGCTCCCGATGCTCGGGACAGGCTCCCGATGCTCGGGACAGGCCCCCGATAGTCGGGACAGGCCCCCGATAGTCGGGACAGGCTCCCGATGCTCGGGACAGGCCCCCGATGCTCGGGACAGGCCCGATAGTCGGGACAGGCCCCCGATAGTCGGGACAGGCCCCCGATAGTCGGGACAGGCCCCCGATGCTCGGGACAGGCCCCGATGCTCGGGACAGGCCCCCGATGCTCGGGACAGGCCCCGATAGTCGGGACAGGCCCCGATAGTCGGGACAGGCCCGATTCTCGGGACAGGTTTGTGAGGTGTCATGAATGAAGGGCATGTAAAGTTCAAATCACCCTTGCAATGAAATATCGAGTTTACAAAAACTGGAATATTCAAATCCGGGAAACACTCGATATGCTGAATCTTCAATGCTGCACAATCCCCGTCCCGGCAGGGACGGTATATCTATAGCAATATCCATCAAACGAAAACAGGCGTCCCATAGGGACGCAATAGGACCAATTTTGATCAGGGTGTGAAAAACCCTTTCCAGAACATCCCGGAATCAATCATTCGCAGCATTGACTGACGGTTCCCGCCTATGGCGCCCCTGACGGGGCGCTTTTTTGGGTTCGCATGGGTTCTATAGATATTTTGTCCCTACGGGACAGGCTCCCGATGCTCGGGACAGGCTCCCGATGCTCGGGACAAGCCCGATAGTCGGGACAGGTTTGTGAGGTGTCATGAATGAAGGGCATATAAAGTTCAAATTACCCTTGCAATGAAATATCGAGTTTACAACACCAGGCATTTTCAAATCCGCGAAACACCCGGTCTGATGAAATTTTGCACAGTCCCCGTCCCGGTAGGGACGGTATATCTATAGCAATATCCATCAAACGTGAAACAGGCGTCCCATAGGGACGCAATGGGACCAATTTTAATCAGGGTGTGAAAAACCCTTTCCAGAACATCCCGGAATCAATTGTTCGCAGCGTTGACTGCCGGTTCCGGCCTATGGCACCCCTGACGGGGCGCTTTGTTGGGTTCGCATGGGTTCTATAGATATTTTGTCCCTACGGGACAGGCTCCCGATGCTCGGGACAAGCCCGATAGTCGGGACAGGTTTGTGAGGTGTCATGAATAAAGGGCATGTAAAGTTCAAATTACCCTTACAATGAAATATCGAGGTTACAAAAACTGGAATATTCAAATCCGGGAAACACTCGATATGCTGAATCTTCAATGCTGCACAATCCCCGTCCCGGCAGGGACGGTATATCTATAGCAATATCCATCAAACGAAAACAGGCGTCCCATAGGGACGCAATAGGACCAATTTTAATCAGGGTGTGAAAAACCCTTTCCAGAACATCCCGGAATCAATCGTTCGCAGCATTGACTGACGGTTCCGGCCTATGGCGCCCCTGACGGGGCGCTTTTTTGGGTTCGCATGGGTTCTATAGATATTTTGTCCCTACGGGACAGGCTCCCGATGCTCGGGACAGGCTCCCGATTATCGGGACAGGCCCCGATGCTCGGGACAGGCTCCCGATTATCGGGACAGGTTTGTGAGGTGTCATGAATAAAGGGCATGTAAAGTTCAAATTACCCTTGCAATGAAATATCGAGTTTACAAAAACTGGAATATTCAAATCTGAGAAACACTCGATATGCTGATTCTTCAATTTTGCACAATCCCCGTCCCGGAAGGGACGGCATATCTATAGCAATATCCATCAAACGAAAACAGGCGTCCCGTAGGGACGCAATAGGACCAATTTTAATCAGGGTGTGAAAAATCCTTTCCAGAACATCCCGGAATCAATCGTTCGCAGCATTGACTGACGGTTCCGGCCTATGGCGCCCCTGACGGGGCGCTTTTTTGGCTTCGCATGGGTTCTATAGATATTTTGTCCCTACGGGACAGGCCCCCGATGCTCGGGACAGGCCCCCGATTATCGGGACAGGCCCGATTATCGGGACAGGTTTGTGAGGTGTCATGAATAAAGGGCATGTAAAGTTCAAATTACCCTTACAATGAAATATCGAGGTTACAAAAACTGGAATATTCAAATCCGGGAAACACTCGATATGCTGAATCTTCAATGCTGCACAATCCCCGTCCCGGTAGGGACGGTATATCGTATAGCAATATCCATCAAACGAAAACAGGCGTCCCATAGGGACGCAATGGGACCAATTTTAATCAGGGTGTGAAAAACCCTTTCCAGAACATCCCGGAATCAATTGTTCGCAGCGTTGACTGCCGGTTCCGGCCTATGGCACCCCTGACGGGGCGCTTTTTTGGGTTCGCATGGGTTCTATAGATATTTTGTCCCTACTCTATTTCCCCCCTTCTTCTTCTATCGTTTGAGCGGGCTGATCTGTGGACAGGTCATAGCTTTTGATTTTTCGCCACAATGTAGTTGGAGATATCCCCAGTTTTTTGGCAATCAGTTTGGGATTGTTGCCGTATTTGGTTAAATGCTTCATAATTAGATATTTTTCCATTTCCTCCAGCGTACATTCCTCGAAATTGATATCATCGATCAGTACTTTTTTAGGAAAAGAAGGAGACAGGTCTTCCGGCCGAATAACGGTATGATCGGTTAGTGCGATGGTGCGTTCAACGAGATTTTCCAGTTCACGTACATTGCCGGGCCATCGATATTTGATCAGGATATCCATGGCCGCGTCGGAGATTTCAGGCACATTTTTATTCATTTGGCGGGCATGCGCATCGACAAAATGCCTTGCCAGCAGCGGTACATCCTCACTGCGTTCACGCAGACTGGGGATCTGTATGGGAATCACATTTAACCGATAGAACAGATCTTCGCGAAAGAGTCCGCTTTCTACCTGATGCGCCAGGCTTTTATTGCTGGCGGCAATCACACGCACATCCACTTGTATTTGCTTATCCGATCCCACGGGACGGATTTCCCCTTCCTGCAGCACTCTCAACAGTTTAACCTGCATTTGCGGAGAGATATCACCGATTTCATCCAGTAAAATGGTTCCGCCATGGGCCTCGGAAAACAGTCCTTTGCGTTCTTTTACAGCTCCGGTAAAAGAGCCCTTGATATGCCCGAACAACTCGGTTTCCAGCAGCGTATCCGGCAGGGCGCCGCAGTTAATCGAGACAATGCTTCCCTGCTGGCGCCGGCTGGTCGAGTGAATGGCGCGGGCAATGAGTTCTTTGCCCGTACCGCTTTCCCCGGATATCAAAACCGTCGAGTCTGTATTGGATATCTTGTCAATCAGAGTCAAGACCCCGTTCATGATCTCTGATTGATAAATAATATCAGGGAACTTGTTCCGGGTTTCACGGTCTACTTTTTCTTCGTAATACTTGCTCTTGTTGAGGGCGCGGCGGATCGCAGACAAGAGTTCTTCTACATGATACGGCTTTTTGAAATAATCATAGGCGCCCAGCTTCATGGCATCGACACTGTTTTCAATGGTGCCAAATGCTGTCAAAAGAATCACTTCGGTGCTGGGACAGAATTTTTTTGTTTTGCGCAAAATTTCGAGACCGTCAATCGGTTCCATTTTGAGATCCGTTACAATCAGATCATAAGCCTTTTCGCGCATTTTTCCCAGCGCTTCCATCCCATTTCGGGCTTCTTCCACATTATAGCCTTCTTTGCGAAGCAAAATGGTGAGTACCTGTCTGGGATTATCCATATCCTCAACAACTAAAATGTCTGACATATCATCATCTCCACAATATTAAACCGGCAGTGAAATGCTTACCTGCAATCCATTGCCGGCGCTGCTCTTGAAGCGGATGAACCCGTTGTGATGTTGTACAATTCGTTCGCTGATCGCCATGCCCATTCCAATACCTTTGTCCTTTGTGGTGTAAAAGGGCTGAACGATCTTTTGTAATTTATCCTGATCAAATCCGGGGCCATTATCCTTTATTGTAAATTGTACCTGGTCTCTGCCGATATAGTCCTGCTGCATGGATGAAGTAATTTCAATCTTGCCGCCTTCGGGCATGGCCTCGACGGCATTTTCCAATATGCTTTTAATCACATAAGCAATCTGACGCGAGTCCGCCTCGATCGTATCCACATCGGTTTCAAGAACGGTTTCAATTTTATAGACCTCGCCAAAATCTGCTTTTACAGCGTTGATTTCCTTTATCAACAGATCATTCACATGAACCGGTTCCAGTTCCGCTTTTTGAATCCTGGCAAACTGTAAAAAATCGGTAATGATCCGGTTCACACGCATGGTTTCTTCACCGATTATTTTGAACAATATGTGTTCGTCGCCGTCGAGCTCAAGAGACTGTTCCAGCACATCGATCGATGCGTTAATGGCGCCGAGAGGGTTTCGGATCTCGTGCGCCAGCGAAGCCGACATTTCACCCACCTCGGCCAGGTGTTGGGTACGATTTAGTTGATTTTGCAGTTCACGAATCTGCGTAACATCCGTCATATTGGCCAATACGATCAACGTATTGGGCAGCAAACTGACATTCAGATTCACCCGCTGGAATACATCATCGCCGGTTTTCAAAACAGATTCACAATTCAGCGGCTCGTCCATATATTCTGAACTGCGCGCGGTGACCATGATCTGTTCGATATCTTTTTGATCCGCGTTATCGAACAATTCGCTAAAATCATTGATACGTTCAATCTCGTTGCCGGACAACCCGCTCAAGCGCCTGAACTGATGATTGACCATGATCAGAGAGTTATCCGGAGCAATCAAAGCCAGAGCCGTCCCCGAGTGTTCGAACAACGTTCTGTACTTTAACTCGGACTGTTTGAGATCGGCTGTGCGCTTTTCAATTTCATGTTCCAGATTATCGGTGTAGCGCCTGAGCTGTTCCCGCGATTCTTTTAATTGCTCAATCATCGAGTTGAAGGATGCGGCAACGAGGCCAATTTCATCGTGAGACTGATGCTTGACATGGATTGACAGATTACCCTGCCCGATGGCGCGCGCCGCTGTCGTCAATTCTTTCAAAGGCAGACTGGCGCGGTCCATCAAGATCACACTGATGGTGATAAATATCAACAACAAGGCGCCGATGATCAGAATGGCCTGTTTGATCCAGGAATCCATACGCTGCTGCATGGAAACCGGAGAAATGCCGAGCAGCAACATGGGATTCTCCAAAAAGCCCGGCGAAGCGACTGTTCCGGCCCGATCATCCCCTTCCGGCCCCTCGATCGCGCGTATGAACCGGAAATGCTTGCCTCTGTTTTCATGCTCGATTTCGAGCATCTGCTGGGATCTGACCTCATCCCTGTCAAAGAACATGTCCTGGTACATATCTCCAGGGTCGTATTCTGCAATCGGCGTGCCAAATTTATTCAGAACGACCACATATAAAATACGGGAATCATTGCGGGCGGTTCTGATAAAGTCATTTATTTTCTCTGTATCGCGCTGCGTCACCACATCCCGGAGATAAAAGGCAAAATTATCAGTATAGGAATCCGCCCAGTGCTGCAGATTCTGCAGCATGGCTTTTTCACTGATGATATAAAAAAAGCCGCCGACACAGAGCGAAAAGGACAGAATAATAATCACCGTGTAAATAATCAGCCTGGTTTTCAGACTGATAAAAGATACGGTTTTTGATGTCTCGGATCCGTTCATGCAAGCTACCTCTCTCTATTCAATTGAATATAAAAAAATAGAGCCTGAATCACAATATATATTCCCGGTACCCCGGCGCCGAAGCTCAACGCTCCTCGTGATAGTTATCGCATATTCTTGAAAGACGCGCGCGCACCAGCATCACCACATCCGTTTCCACAGGATTTTTTTCTCCGTCCAGGATTGGTTGCGAAAGCGGTACGCCCTGAACGCTTGAGGAACCCTTTTCAACAGGTAAACTATTTAACCACCAGTCCATGACCCGTCCGGATTTGGGAAAAAACAGGAGCCCTCCAATATCTATTCGATTCCCCCGATAATTGACGGTTCGTGAAAGGCCGCCGATCACGGATGATTTCTTAAAGACAACGGGTTTGGTACGGGTCTGCTTGCAGAGTTCATAAGCTGTCGTAAGGCCCACAGGTTTGGCGCCGATAATAATGGCAGCGCGTTTAGACATGAATTGAGAATCCCAAAATAAAACCTTGATTTTTAATCTTACTTTAATTGCGTTTCAGAACAGGTAAAATGATTCAGATGTGTGATAAATACCCCCCCAAATAACAGAATTTCTCAAAATAATTTTGGGAAATCTTTCCACACAACAAAAATTAAGAAAATTCTTCATGTCTTTTTATTCAAGTTGTCTTTATACTTGTATTTTAAAATAATAAACAGGCCGGCAAATAATGTCAAAAAAACTGCGGAACCAAACAGCCAAATGTTGAGATTGGTTAATTCCGTATTTTGCATTAAAAACGGTCCTGTTTTCCCTTCTAATATATGCAGCACGGGAGACAGGTGAAGGTTGAAATAAAGAAGATTATTTTCAAAGACATTAATCCCCATTTGGCTGTATTTGAACTTTTGAAAATGAAGAAATGAAAACACCTCACCGGTGTTAAAGTACAATTCCTGCAGCACACAGACAGATGTTACCAGAAAAAGAATGATCTCTGCTTTCTTTCTTTTCATCTTTTCAAATGCCGGACCCAGTGGAATAAGAAAGAAAGGAATAGCCATAACCAGATACCTGGGTCCCAGACAAAATCCGCCATGCCAGTCGGTTCTGCATGAAATGAATATTATACGGAACGCGATCATGAACAAAATCAGGATCGACAGAGACTTGTATTGATCATGGAAGGAACGCCAAAACGCCAATCCCAGAATCACAGCCGGACAAAACCAGATAACCCCTTTGCCCGGGCTTAATAAAAGCCCGAGCAAACCTTCAAATGGTAATGTAAAAAAAGCATAGCGCAGATGAGGATCTGCTGTACGACCAGTCTCTAGAAATGATCCAAATCTCAGGTAATTATACAGGCCAATACAGGCAATGACCAGGAGAAATAAACTTGAAAATAGGAATAATTTTTTGATCCACTCGTACCTTTGAAGTTCTTTTTCTTGCTTGATAAGCGGGATAACTAAAAAAAAGGGGGCAAATAAAATTGCGCTAATATGAGTTGCGACAGCCAGTCCCAAAAACAATCCAGCTGCTAAAAGTGTTCGGTTTGGTTTAAAAGCCGTGCTGTATCGCAAAAGCTGCAAAAAAGACAAAAGCACAAACAACAAGGCCAACGGTTCACTGAAAAATGTGAGAGCGTAAGCGAATACCAAAGTTCCAAACGCAAACATGTTACCTATTAAATAGAGAATGAGTCTGGATGCCGTAAAAAATATCATGATCTTTAAAAACACGATCACTGACGCTGAACTGACAAAAACATAAAACAAACAGACCCAGAATCGCAAGGCATGCTCTTTTGCAGGCGTTGCAGTTTCTCCTCGTAGAAATGACATGATACCTCCCGGTACATAATGAGAGGTTGGGACTATGTTGAGGTAGCTTTGATACCATTTTGACTTGTTGATAATCTGCGATAACTTGATCAGCGGCACGGCAGCTATTGCCTGAGCCGGGCCAAAAATCGAATAGCGGTTTCCATCTTTGCCTTTGGGTAATCCAAACTCTTTCCACTGTAATTGTTCGGAAGCGTAAAAATGCCCTGAATCAGCCAGTGCCAAACTTGTTCTGAACATAATTTCACTGTCAGGAGAACGAATTGCCCCATAACTGAAAATCAAATAAACCAGAGTGGTCAGACAGAAAGCAACAAGTAATTCCTTTTTCGAAAGCTTTACTTTTGCAGCAGATGGCATAAAATTAATTCCTTAACGTTATCTACACTCATTTCTTGACATACAGCCAATAGGCTGCCGGGATATGATAACCGTTCAAGTTGATAACCATGTTCCGATCTTTAACGGTGTTTTCGGGATATGGATCAAAAATTCATTCATTTTTCCGGGTATCGATCCTAAAGTATCTGCAACAGCACCTGTAAATCCCGAAGCAAGCTGCAATGAAAACGAATTATAGTCATCCAATTCAATATCGATTAATTTGCCAAAGGCCTGAAGCTGAACAAACTTGGGGACGAAACAGCGAACAACCAGCCAATGATCACGATCCGAATATGAGCGGAAGTGAAAACGGTCCTGTCCCAAAACGGGTCTGGCGACATCCAAATACTCGAGAGAATCCCGTTGAAAAGACATACTAAAAGGTCTGGCGTAATGGACATCATAATCAAGCTGATAGGAATAATCACAACGCTCCTCGTCACAAACAAAACCGATGTCCAGACTATCTATACAAGTAAGAGAGTCGTTTAAGCGTGAGGCAAAAACGGGACTCGAAGACCTGAGAAGAGGCTGCCAATTCATCTTTTTTAACGAGGAAGAAATATCAAAAATAGTGGCAACTCTAATCTCTTTTTCACTTTTGAACAGCAGATTCGGAATAAGATGCTTTTCATTTTTATCCAGGAGATATTCAAACTGTAGTTCCGGATTATATTGTGCAGTTTTTAATCGATGCACCATAAATGGCATTCCCCGGAAATAAGGTGCAATCCCCCCCATATTAACGACATTATGACTCTCGTTAACATATTTTATTCCGGCATTATTGATTGTTCCGATTGTAGTCTGTTCATTGACAGACGCCAAAGCAGTGGTTAATATATCAATCCGGGTTTGAGTGCGGGCACAGGACTCGGCGTACAAATTGATAAAAACGGAAAATGACATGATCTGAAAACCGATGATCAGACTATAAAACAGAATTATTTTATTTTTTGATTTGAACAGAT
This sequence comes from candidate division KSB1 bacterium, assembly GCA_034521575.1. NCBI lineage: Bacteria > Pseudomonadati > Candidatus Zhuqueibacterota bacterium. The sequence goes on along the minus strand of JAXHMJ010000002.1, from coordinate 385,779 downwards.
CTCGCACTGAATCAAACAAGTAGATTGTGAGTATCGGAAATATCCATGTAAAATATCGGTCTGTATGAATGCCCTGATAGCCGCTCCATGCCACCAGTGCGAACTGAAGCAGAACAGCCCCCAGCCACCAATATTCCACAAACACATGAATCGGCTCTTTGTCTCTGCGTGAAAACCGCCTTAAAAGTCCCCACATGATCAGTACACCGGCTACCACAGCCGGGAAATAAAATTCACGGGATCCAGTCCGTCCAAGAAATAATATCTCCCGAAAAAGAGCAAGAATATCTTTTACGAAAAAACTCAGTGCCGTCAGGATGTCATGACGAAAAAAATAATTTTTCCCGATGCCCGAATCAAATGCGATCATTCCGGTCAGACTGTAATTCAACATCATGATAAAACCGATTCCGGTCAGACCCGCAGCAACAGGTATCATATTGTTGACTGTGAGTCGCCTTGAAACCTTTTTAGCAGAGAAGAGCAGAAAAAGAGCGACGATAATAATACCCTCAGGTCTGGCGATTGCGACCAGAAAGAGCAGCACAGCCTGTAAGATCGGCTTTTTATAAAGCACCGCAAACCACAGCGCAAAAAGCAAGGTTACAAACAGCCCCATATCACTGGCGCCCAGATAAATTAAAATCAGCTGCCCGTTAAAAAGAACAGTCAATACAGCCGGCCATTTGATTTCAGGTGCAATGACACTGAGGATGCGCCAATAGAAAAAGAAAAAAACAGCACTCAATACAATATTCAGGATCAGCATCAGCATCTAAAAGTTCAAGACCGCGTATGCCTGTTTTATGCAGACCTGCTAATATCCAGACATATAAATGGCTGGATGACCCCGTTACGGGCTGTTCTCCTGCATTGAACTCATAGGCATGTCCATTCGCTATGGTCTTTGCAAACTGGGCATAAATCATTGAATCCATATTCAATACCGGGGCGTGGCCCATCAGCCCAAAGGGTTTGGCAGGTGCTAAAAATAAAAGGATAGAGAGAAATAGCAGAACAATGATGAAAAACAGGGATAAGAAATTATTTGTGTGTTGCGGATTCAGCATTCTTTTTTCCAATTGTCAGATTTACTGCGTTGTAAATATCCAATAGTGAGCGGGCAGATGATCACCATGAATCGCAAACCGGGTAAAAGGGCCAGCAATGGCTTCAGGGGGCAAGGCAAAAAGGTATTCATTGACTTTTTCCTCGCCCGGATCGAGCTCCAGAATGGTTTGAAACCCTGTTGTGGTTTTCAGCAATAACTCTTTAACGGTTTTTGTATCCGTTGCAACATTATGCACAGAGCCGAATGCCTGATATTCGACTGTATCCGAATTAACAAAACGTACCGCCAGCCAGTGTTGTGTTTCAGGTCTGGTTTTCAGGGTAAAATAATCAGATCCCATAACAGGCCGGGCCACATCAACACAGGAGATGGTATCAGCATGAAAGGAGAACGCAAACGGCAGCACCTTTTGAACATGATACTGGCTGTCGAGCCGATAATCACAGCGTTCTTCATCATCTGCAAATCCGATGTCCAGCTTGTCAGTCAAAAGCAGTGTATCAACTGCATGTAGGGTCAATGGCGCTGCACTTTGCCGGAGTGGTGACCAATCCATTGGGAAAACATAGAGAATATCATCAAAAATAGAGGGAACATCCACAAAATGTGCATCGGAAACCAGAGGCCCGGGAAAACCATGACTAGAGTCACTGGATAAGAAAAGATCAAATTGGGCATCAGGGACATACTGTATCTGTTTTAAACGAGAGATTTGTTCAAACACACCACGAAAAAACGGGTTTGTAACTCCAACTATGTTGATTACCCGATTTTCAGGCAAAAGATATTTGACACCACTGCCGCCTTGCAGGCCAAGTGTCAAATCCATACTAATCTCTGCTCCAAATTGTTCATACTCGGTTAATTCTGAACGTGTTTTGGCGCAGGCTTGTTTGTATTGATTGAGAAAAAACGGGTAATTCAGTATTTGAAACCCAATAAAAATGGCAAACAGAATACGAGTAACCGGCTTGTGAAGCGGCAAAGCCTGAATACCACGAAGCAGATACAATCCAATCAGCGGAAAGATCCAGACCAGGTATCGGTCAAGATGAACCCCCTGCCAGCTGCTTGCCGCCACCACGGCAAGTGATGAAACAGCAGATAGTATCCACCAGGTTTCAATTTTTCCGGTTTTTTCAAAATCAGGTTTGTCCCATGTGCGTTGCATCAAGCCCCAGAAAAAAAGCAGACCGGCAATCACAGCAGGAAAAAAATGCTGGCGGAATCCGCCGGATACGGCAAATACGATCTCGCGTATCAAAATCACAAAATCACGGGCGAAAAAGGTGAGGGCTGTCAATGTATCATAAAAATTAAAATACCCTTTGCTTGCTGTGGAATCAAAGGTCAGCATACTGGTCATATCAAAGTTGATACCCAGAGCCAGGATTACACCGGCAATACCGGCAGCCACTACACCCCATCCGGGAGACTCTGGTTTTGAAATTTGTTTCTCAATTACGGTCAGAACAGCGAAAAAAGCAGCGATGATCATACCTTCCGGGCGCGTTAAAGCCAAAAGAAAAAGCAAGCCGCCGCCCCATTTGCGCTTACCGTAAAGTAATAAGCAAAATACCCCGTAAAGAAGAAAAACAAACCAACCCATATCACTAAACCCCATAAAGACAAGAGCAAAGTGACCGCTGAAAACCAGCAAAAGAATACCCGGCCATACAAGAGAACGTGCAACCTTTTTTAAAATGAACCAGAAAAAAAGGACAGATCCCATAAGGAGCAGTATATTGAGAACCAACATGGCATCAAATAGTTGATAGCCGGTAAAGCCGAGCCTGTAACATAAAGCGAGCAGCCAGATATGGAATGACTCGTCGAGCCTGTCGTGGGGCCATCGCCTGCATTAAACTGATAGGCATGCCCGTCTGCCATAGCGCGGGCATATTGAGCATAGATTAATGTATCCGTATTCATGATAGACATATGTCCATCATATTGGTATGACTGCACCGCAAACACAAATAAAAGAACACCGATAAAACAAAGAGACAGAATAATCAGGACTGATAACATATTTTCGAAATTTTTAATTTTCCCCATCTCTAAATCCTTTTTTATGAAAATATTATTCTAATATAAAATAAATCCAGCAGTAATGAAAACGAAAAGATTGATTTTTTTACTTTCTTTGCTTACTTTACACGTTGAACTTTAATTGAGGATGTTATGGATTCCAGCGTACAATCAATATATGAAAAAATGCATGAAAAGCTGCATTCCGTTGTCCCGGAGGTTGAATTGCGCCTGAAAGCGGAACTGGTAGACGAAATTAATATTTTAAAACACGAAAAGAATGCGGTCATCCTGGGACATAATTACATGGAACCGGCTTTATATCATACCATTCCCGACCACGTCGGGGATTCACTGGCATTGGCCCGCAAAGCCGCGACCACGGACAAGGATATCATTGTGTTTTGCGGGGTGCGGTTCATGGGCGAAACCGCGAAAATCCTGAGTCCGGATAAAAAAGTTCTGGTTCCCTCTCCCAGGGCAGGTTGTTCTCTGGCGGAAAGTATCACCGCAGCGGATGTGCGTAAGCTGCGCAAACAGTATCCCGGGGTGCCGGTCGTCACCTATGTCAACACATACGCCGATGTCAAAGCCGAGAGTGATATCTGCTGCACCTCCGGCAATGCGAACGCGGTGGTCGAGTCTTTGAATACAGACACGGTCATTTTTTTACCGGATGAATTTATGGCCGAAAATATCGCCCGGGAAACGGGAATGCGGGTGATCTTTCCCACCAAAAATCCGCAGGATCTGGACAAACGCAACAAAGACCTGGACTATACGATTATAGGCTGGGGAGGCCGCTGTGAGGTGCATGAACAGTTCACGGTTGATGATATCAAACAGGTGCGCAAACAGCATCCGGAGGCCATTGTTCTCGCGCATCCGGAATGCCCGCCTGACGTGGTCAAGGCGGCGGACTATAGCGGGAGCACCTCGCAAATGATCCGCATGATCCGGGACAGTGAGGCCGGGCAATATCTGTTGCTGACGGAATGCAGCATGGCCGATAATATTATTGCGGAAAATCCGGACAAAGACCTGCTAAGACTGTGCAGTATCCGCTGTCCGCACATGCAGGAAATCACACTGGAGCAGACACGCGACGCGTTACTGAAAGAACAGTATGAAATACATGTGCCTGAGGATATCCGCAAACGCGCCTATCAGGCCGTCGAGCGGATGATTTCTATCGGATAATCCGGGACGGGGACACTCAACCTGCCGTTGAACACAGGTTCGGAACCGGGTGTGTGATCTGTCATGTTTGAGCGGAATCTGAAAAAAAGGTTGTTATGCAGGAAACGGATCATATTGATAAAACACCCGGACCCTCAAGACGATTTATGCCCGGCTTTTTTTCTCGTTTGCTCTGATCGTTCATATTTGTGTTTATTCCCGCTTACCGGAATGCGGCAACACAGTTTATTTTCGGCCCCTTGTCCACCATCGTGTATCACCCGCATTTTAGCCGCGAGCAGAAACTGGTGCTCAAACCGGGCTTTGATTACACCGATGTTCATCCTATCAACACACACACCCCGGACAATGCGGTTATTCTCATACCGGACAGTTCTGCGATGTATCAGGACTTTTTATCTTCCTGGCCGTATGGGCGCGATCCGATTCTGTTATTTTTGCCTGTGTTTTTATCCTGACAGTCGTGATTTATGGGATTAAAGACAAAACATTATCACAGCTTTTTATCGGCGCGGACTTTTTTATTCCAATTATCTGGTATTATATCGCTTCACAGCATCTGATCAAAAAGCTGTTCAATATAATTGAATATAGATGCTTATTCAAAGCAGAATCCTGAATGCAGCTTCAGCTATATCCAGTATCCAACCTGAACAGGGTATTAAAATTAATCAGAAATGACACTTGTCTCCGGGCAAGCGCTATTTTTGTTGTTATAAACATCATCAGATGTACTGCTTTTCTCATAATGTACCAATTTGGCACCGGTTTCTTTATAAACCGTCTTTTGGTACTCTGGGGCTTTTGGATAGTCTGTATGTTTCGTTAAATGAGAATAGAGAATCCAGATATTTTTACCAGTCAGCAATGTAATAGAATCCGGTATTCCTACTGTAAACTCGCTGTTATCAATATTGTAGTTTGGTTGATAAACCCGAAATGCCGGAAACGCATTCGGATACACATATAGAGCATCCGACGCTTGTCTGTTTTCTGTAAAAATTTCAAGGAGCGGTTTTATCTCTTCCATTTTGATAGGTTTATATGATAATTCAATTCCGGTTTTAAGAAAGGGCATGCAAAGAAATAAAACAAAAATCCAACCAGCCAATCGTTGACAAGAGAAAAGGGGTATCATACCAGACGCTATGACAATATAAAATATTGGCAGAAGAAATAAAACCATACGTCCTGAAAACGGATATTTTTGAATCATCGAAGCAAAAACCGGCATCACAAATATCAATACAAGTATAAACGCCTTGACAGGCATTGTTTTAAAAAAGTGATAAAGGCCCAGCAAAAAAACAATAACAGCAGCGGATACTGAAACATAGGGAATACCGGCATAGTGAATGAAATTCTGAAACATATGCCCGATGCGCTGTAAGGATAGAGTATCTGACGGAAGAGGTATAAACGCAAAATTCCAATAAGCCGTTAAATCACCCATTTGAATACCCTGCCGCTGTACAAGAGCAAAAGCAATCGTATTGAACAGCCAAAACAAAATGGGGAAAAGAAGCATGGCTGTTTTCTTATGAAAATATAAAACCACAAAATAAATCGAACCCGCTGCAATCAAAAAAAGTGTGGCAAATGAAAACCATAGTGCCAGACTCCCCAGGACCCCCATAATAACTGCATCTGCCAGGCGGACGTTATCTTTTTTTTGTACCTGAAAAAAGAGCAAAAGCAGCACAACCGTCCAAAACACATCCAGTGAATAGGGCTTTAGCTCCTGACTATAATAAATCAGCTGCCGGGAACATATAAAGAAAAACAATGCGATCGATGTGATCTTTTCGTCAAATATTTCACGCAGTAAAAAATAAACCAGGAATACTCAGTAACGTCCGGTTAGGTAATTGCAACGCTCAGATTCTACAAAAAAATATGACATAACACAAAAAAACACTTGACATTACGTCAAAAATTTCAAAGTCGACTTTCATAACATTAATAAATATAAGGTGTTATGGAAATGCGACGTAAATTCAAAAAGTTTAAGCCTCGACAAAAATCTAAAACATTCAAAAGACTAATGGAACCGATCAAGGCTATCTTGTCCAAGGTACCACCATTAGTTTCACGAGGAGATCGACCTCTGCAAATGACATTTGAAGATCAACTCAATGCCCTCGTGTTTTATCATCTTGAAGAGCATGAATCAGGGACTCATCTTGTCCAGGTTCTTCAAGAAGATACATTTGCTCGGGAGCATATTGCCCCGAAAGATGGAATCAAAAAAAGTAGCTTTTTTGAGGCTATCAACAATCGCGGCCTTCGAACAACTAGCTCGTTGTTTTTAATGAACTTCAAGCCAAAGCTGCGGCCACTATCCCAAATCAATTTGAACATTTGGGAAGCTTGTTGCCATCGATGGTTCTTTGATTGATGCTGTTCTTTCAATGACTTGGGCTGATTATAGAAACGGCTCTAAAAAAGGCAAAAGTTCATCTCGGTTTTGATATCAATCGGTCCATTCCAACAAAACTATATCTCACAGGCGGTTTAGCCGGTGAACGACCATTTGTCGATCAAATACTCTCTTCTGACCAGTCCGGCGTTCTTGATCGGGGCTATCAATGCCATAAACGCTTTGACCAATGGCAGGAGGACGGTCGTCAATTTTTCTGCCGCATCAAAGCATCGACGAGAAAATATGTCTTTATGCACATGACATAAAACCAGAAAGCATCTGTTTTTTATGATGCTATAGTTTTATTGGGGACGCCGGGCACCAATCAAACAAAAAAGTCGATACGACTTGTCGGTTATTAAAATCGGCAATGTAAAATACTGGATCGCGACAAATCGTTATGACCTCTCTGCAGAAGATGTTGCTCAGGCATACAAACTTCGTTGGGAAATTGAAAATTTCTTCGCTTGGTGGAAACGCACGCATCTCAAAGTCTATCATCTCATAGCTCGAAGTCAGTACGGACTTATGGTTCAAATTCTCGGCGGCCTCATTACATATTTGCTGCTGGCAATCTATTGTCATGAAAATTATAACGAAAAAGTTAACATCGAAAGAGTGCGAGAACTCCGTATTCAAATTCAAAATGAAGTGCGAGATTCCGACAAGAAAAATCGTAGAAAATCTCATAGAAAAAATCGACGAAATTACTCTACGTGCAAAAACCTAACCGGACGTTACTGAGGAATACTGACAAAACACCTGCAATAGAAAGGAAGCAGTCTGTAAATAAAATCCGAATATCCAAACAGTTCTGCAAACAATTTTGTTGTATAAAGGAAAAACAAAGGCACAGCCTGACCATACTCCAGGGGGCCGGTCAAACCGGAATAAGAATGCTTTAAAATATTCCAGGCCACACAAGCTTCGTCGAGCCATAAACTGCGGTTCCATAAATACTGGCGCGTTCTGATATACAGCCCCCAAAGGATGATAAAAACTTGCAGTATGATGTAAGGATTCGGCTTGTCCAGAAATCCTGTTTTCATGAATTTTGTTTTCACCGGGACCTCTTTTTTCAACGAATAGATTCATAATCCAATAAAACTATAATCAGTCACTGCGTTTATCTATAAAATCAGAATCAAACATGATATCAGGTTGTTTCAGAACCTGGGTGGTCAATCCTGTTGCCGGTTTATTTTACAGCCATTTCATATAAATTTAATCCGGCCTCAAAGCGGCCGCTTTGGATAGTGTGGCGATCGAATCCGGATAAAATGAGCAATTCTTTGAGTTCATCACGGGTTAACAAATCTTTGTGTTCCCGGAGCTCCTCCCGGCTGACCATATTAAGCTTTGCCAGAATAATCAAAATGGATTCTGTCCATTTGCAGGGTGTTGTTAAAAAAAACATCCCGCCCCTTTTTAAAACCCTGTAAATCTCGAGAAACAATTTTTTCCTGTTTGCATCATTAACATGCTCGACAAAAGCCAGGGCCGTGATCACATCAAAGGTGTTGTCTTCAAATGGCAGCTGGACATTGACTTGTAAATCCTGGTTTGTGAAATGGATATTCAGAGACGGGGTATAGACAGGAATCCGGTCTAAAGCGTATTTGTTCGTAAAATTGACTCTTGAAAGGAAAAATGGAAAAGTGCCGCAACCGATATCCAGAATGCTGGTTTGCGGGCCATTATGTTTTCTAATATAATGGGCGGCCAAAGCTGCTCTTTTCTTTGAAAGTAAATTTTCAAATAAACCACTGCCTCGGGTAAAGTTTGTTTTAATAACCGAGCCTCCCATCCTATATTCAACAGAAAATAACAAGCCCTTGAAATTTGTTGACATTGAGCCCTGATAAAACACGACCACAAACATCTGAACCCAAATCAAAAAGAGCAAGCCCGTAGAATTTCCGATAAAATATATATGGAATTTGAATTAGATGCAAGGAGGATTTTTTTGAACGGAAAAAGCAATAGAACCGTCCTGAAACAGTCCTCTTTACAATTTGCATGTAAAAGAACACACCCGTATCAGTTAAATTTCATTTGCTATATTATCCAGTAATTGTTATAATTGATTTCAAGCGTTATTTTTTTAGTTAAAAACCGGAGTATCATATTTTGCGTAAAGAATTTTTCAAACCCGACCCGGCTGTCAGGAAAAAACTATACATCATTTATCTCTTGAGTATTCACCTTTTACTCATCGGTCTGCTTTATAGTTGTGTGCTGTTTCGCAGACCATCGATCGAAAAAACTATTGATAGAACATCACTATATTACCACCGTCACGTCAAATATCATCTGAGAGCAACCGGTAACTGGCCGGATGGAAGTTTCATATTTATTGGCGACAGTCATATTGAAGGGCTTTGTGGTTCGGCTGTCGCCAATCCCGCTGTCAATCTGGGCATAGGTAAAGATACTATTGCAGGTTCGATTGCACGAATCGACCAATACCAAAATCTCTCAAAGGCAAAATGTATTATTCTCTCAATCGGAAGCAATGATTTGAATCGCCAATCCATCATTCAAATGATCGAAGAAATGACTATACTGATAAAACATCTTCCGGAAAAAGTGCCCTTTATTTGCTGCGGTCTGTTTCCCACATATGACACTCTTGGAGACAGAAATAAAAAAGCGAGATTGTTTAATCAAGAAATGGTAAAATTATGCCATGAATATTGCACTGGAAGTTTTATCGATATTTATGATTCACTGCTTGATGAGCAAGGCCGGGTTAATAAACAATACTATGATGCGGACGGTATACATCTGAATTCAAATGGAAATGCTATATGGATCAAAGCATTGAGAAACCAGTTAGCGGAGCACGGGGCCTAGTTTGTACCAGAGCAAAATCCTGGTTCACAAACAAACGGGTTCAATTTAATCAATAAATTCCGTGGACAGGACACTCTATTCTTTCATACGAATCAAAGTGCATCAACTGTAATTTTATAGAATAGACTTTGCTTGCAAGAGTGTATTGTACACTCGCTCTGCTTTTTCCAATACATGCTTATCGCATCCACCCCGCTCCCCTCTCATAGACGGTTCCCCAAACAGACCGGCAATCGCATCAAGTTGACCTTCAGTCGGGATATCCAGAGTCGTACAAATCCGTTCAAGAGCAGCCGCTCCCTGTCTGCAGGTTTGTTCATAGGGAATGATATACAGATTATCCATGAATTGACTCACAAATTCGAACGCGGAAATCCAGTAACCCAGCCAGTAATTTAGAGTCAACGGATTTCGCCGACCACAATATTCAGCAAACGCGGGAAACCGAATCGGCCGGTGCAGATCACCGAATTCATAATGGCCGATATCGCGCATATACTGGCGGACAAAGGGATCTTTTTCATGCAATTCCAGGAAATGCCTGTGCTGGCGCAGCAGCGAGGTCGCCTGTTCAAGCGGGTGGCGCAAAATAAGGAGGATGACAGCATCGGGGAACATCTGCGCAATGAGTTGCAGTCGTGAAATATTGGCATTGTTTTTAGAGACATAACGCGCCGTATCCCGGTGATCGGGGCATCTCAGGGCAATAATTTTTTTCATGTGCTGCGTAAAGAAAGAATCGGCTGCATCTTTTTCATCGTCAGCGGTCCACAGTTCAATGCCGGATGAGCTGTATTTTTCCGGCCAGAAACTGCGCCAGAGAATTTCTTCAAACGCCTCGGGACTGTCAAATCCCACCTGCATACCGTCCCCGTGCGCGCGTTCCCGCAGTTCTGATTTTTTCTGAAACACCCTGCTCATTTTGGCCCACAGGTAGGGTGTCAACAGAAACGGCATATCCCGGTAGGTATGCGAAGCCAGTGACGGGAAACGGCTTAGCACTTCCAGCATCAAGGTGGTGCCGGCACGCGGTAATGAGGTGATAAAAATGGGAGATTTTATTTCAATGTTTTGGAAACGTCTGCCGTACATCAACGATTCCAACCGGGTCGCAGATTTTTGCAATCCGATGGCGCTGAACGCCATCGTGTGCAGCAGCTGATCGGAAACCGAATAATTATTTGTCTGATCATCCCCGGTTTTCTTTTGTTTTTCAGTGATATAGAACCACACGGTGATCAGTACAGCTGAAACAAGGATCACCTGCCATTGGGCGAGAAAGTCAAGATAGGCGTCAATCGGCGCTGAGAATAACAGACCGGCGAGCCCTATGGGTACAAACGCCAATGCAAGAACAAACAAACTGCGCAGCAAGATGGAAAAAAAGTAGCCAAACATCCTCAAAGAGGCTTTCTGGATCTCTTTTTCGCGCATGAGATCATCCAGATCCTCATCCCCAAAGACGCCCAGAACATCCTTGAGCGCACTGAGAATGTCTCTGCCTTTTTGAATGACCCCTGATTTTTTCAACATGACAACAAATAATACAATAGACAGCGTCGAAATGGCAATGATCATATTTCGGAGGTATCCTGTTTTTTCTCACGTCGTTTTGCCATTAACCGTTTTACGGGATACCAAACGAATCCGATAATCGCCAATAATAAAGCCGCAACAAAGGCAATCAATGTGCCTATGGCGCTCAACCCGGATCCCGGTCCAATATAAGCAACCAGTGTGGCAATCTGTCCGGTTAGTAAAAGTGCAACAAATGTTAAAAGTACCTGCATTATTTTTCCTCGTTATAAATTAAAATCAGTTTTTATTCCACGTTAATGTAAAGAGAAAAATTAAAAAAGAAAAGAGCATTTTTGTGTTTTGTACTGGAAACCCAAAGTTATCGTTTGGCGATAATAAACTGATTCACATAAAGCCAGTTCAACACCCAGAGTTTGTAAATAAAGGCATCAATTTTCAATGATGCAACAGGCGAAACAGAAATATGCAAATACGGCAGGGCCGAGACGGGCGCCCACATAAATCTGCCGTATTCCGCACCCTTATATCCCGACCGAATGAAAAGTTCACGTAGCGATTTTTTATTCAGGCTGCTTTCGTGGTGGTCCTGAAGCAGACCCAGACGAGTGGCAATCTGATCCCACAACGGACTGGGGACGGTCGCCACAAACAAGCCGCCCGGTTTTAATACAGAATGTGCAGTCTGCAGTGCTTTTTCCGGTGTTTCGAGGTGTTCAAGCACAGCCAGGGCCGTGACCAAATCATACTTTTTACTCCGGATCTTGTCATCAAGATTAGAAATATCCCCCTGACAAAGGTGTATATTCGAGGGTAACGGAGGAGCCGTTTGCAGCAACTCGCGGGAATATTCGACACCTGTAAAATGAGCATTGGGAAAATATTTACACAATTGCAGCAGCGTCAGTCCTTCGGCTGATCCGAAATCAAGGATCTGCAGGTCCCGGTGACCGGACAGGTAGCGATCCATGATCGTTTTGATCAATGCCGCCCTGACCCTGTAACGGAATATCAGTTCAGGCTTGCGCTTTCTTGCCCATGCATAGTTTTTATCCAACACACCTTTTTGCAGCGACATATGCTTATATCCGGGTTTGTTTACGGAGAATAAATGTGCGACGCAGCGCTATTTTTTGTTTTATTGATTCGGGGAGATATTGTTCCAGTTTTTCGTTCAGTGTAATGGAAAATCTGTTTTTAAACGGCAGGATGACCGTGGAATTTTCCGCCAGAATGCGCAGCCTGTGTTTACGAAAACTGTGCAGCAGCTTTTTTCTGGCGATGAACCGATGCGGCCCTTCGCTATGGTTAATATTGACAATCGCGGCGATCCAGTGCACAATCTCCCAGCCGACGTTCGGACAGGTCAGGATACATACTCCGTCTCGCGTCAAGACGCGGCTCAATTCAGACACAAACTGATCATATTGATAAACGTGTTCTATCGTTTCATAGGATAATACAAGATTGAACGAATCATCATCAAACGGCAGCGGGAAATCAGTGATCTTTACAGTGTTATAACAAATCTCTGTGCCTGTTAATTTTTTTTCCGCACACTTTTGCAGGAAATCAGAAAAGTCCACAAGTGTTACGAAAGACATATCAATCTTGCGACTCCAGTATTCCGTTCCATTCCCGCTTCGGGCCTGAATATCGAGCGCCACATAGGTTTTATTCTCCAGATACGGCGCCGCAAGTTTCCAGGATTCTGTAAAGCGTTTATCATAGGTATACAATCGACTGTTAACCTCGTCATAGGCTGTCACGGTATCCCAGAATTTTCCAACCTGGGTCAGTGTCCAGGGGCGTTGTGTATAGTATCGATATTCATCGCAGAGCCGGGACCAGACCCCTCTGAATGTAAAGTGATACTCATTATGGGTCATGGGGTATCCCCTGTTCTTTAAAACGCTGCTGTTCAAGTCCGCTGCGTTTTGTTCTTCGGGACAGGCTCTTCCATTTATAGCGCAAAACATCAAACTTTGGACCTAAAATTCGCGGCGGTATATGTTGCACCAGTTTGCGGAAAACCGGGCGTTTGCCGAGTGCAAACAGACAATATATCAGTATTTCGATCAGTATTCTTTTTTTCGGAATCCTGACAGGTGAATAACCGAAATCCGGATGTTTCATTCCCAGTGCTTTACGGATTTTAAAACGGATGAACGCGCCTCTTTTCTTGAAATCCAGCATATGCGCGTGCATGGCCATAGCATGGTCAGGCGATATTGCGCTCAATTCAATGCATTTTTCAGTCTGCATAGCGCGCAAAAGTTCCACTCCCTTTTCCGAGCGCGCTGCCGCCACTGAGAATCCCATTCCCTGCCGGATATAGCGGGGCGACCAGGCGTCGCCGACAGAAATATCAGTCAGCTCATTGGTAAAATCAACAGAAAGCAGCGAACTTTGCGTGATGTAAAAAGGAATCAAATAATTGTAATAAAATTTTTTAGCGGTTAAAACGTTTCCATCTTTTAACTCTATTTTCAGATAGCCGGGCCACTCGCCGTCTCTGTACTTTAGCGAACGGATTTCTGAAAGAGACTGAACCCGGTTGCTTTTCAAAAAGCTCTCGACCGCGCCAATATACATCAATGTGCCCACATACAGGCCGATGATGTATTTTATTTTCAGGGCGGGTTCGTAGCGTCGCATTTGCAGGTAGCGAATTGACGCCACCTGATCCGGTGTGCCCACAAAAGCCAGCCTGCCGTCAAATGCCTGGATTTGCGCCAGAATCGTGTTCACCGGCACCGGTGTATAGACACTCTGCCCGCCGTCAAGGATGTCCGCGGGGGTATGCGCAATCACAGGTCGTGCCAGCCAGGGTGTGTCGTTGCACATTTGCACTATAACAGCGCCGTCGATCATTTTTTGCTGTAACAGGTAAATCAGCACCTGTGAGACAATGCCTCCGGAGGCCGAGTTTTTTCGAATCACGCGGTCTCTGGAATAACCGACATACAATGCCCGACAGGTTCCCAGCAGCATATTTTCAGGTGTTTTGCCGAATACATAGCGGTTCAGTTCCGGATAGGACAATCCTTTTCCGGGACAGGCATCGTAAATCAGCGGATCTTTTAATGTCTCATTCCCCCGGTTTAAAACCGGCAATGGTCCTGATGCGGTCTCTATCATGTTCAGAGCGCCGCCGGCAAGCCCTGCACAGGTTCCGCAATGAGTACAGAGTCCATGATTAATCACATTGTTCTTCAGGTACTCGAATTGATCGCAATAGACCATATCTGCTTTATTTGTTTTCAATTGTTTCACTTTTTTTTCTGAAACTTGCATGAATACGGGTATTGATCAATTCCGCCAGTAATCCGAGTGCACCAATCTGAAAGGCGGCCATCAGAATAGCCATGGTGCTGGCATCAGCGAATTGGCCCATAACAAACACACTAAACAGCGCCCAAAAAACAGCGACAAGCACGAGAACCAAGCTCAGAGAAAAAAATATTTTCAGCGGTTTAAAATACAATCCGATCTTTAAAATCAGATTAACAAATCCCAGGGTATCATGTACAGGGCGTATTTTTGAGCGGCCTTTGCGCTCAAAATAATCAATAGGATAATATCGGACCGAATAATCATTGGTGAGCATTGCCAAGGTAATGGTTGTCGTAAAAGAAAATCCGTCCGGCAGGATGCTCAGAAAACCGACCAGAGCCTGTCGGCGAAAGACCCGAAGCCCGGAATTCAGATCCGGAATTTTTTCACTGACAAGCCAATTGGCAATCTTTTTTAGCGTCCATTTGGTCAGTCCGCGGGCTTTTTGAGATTTGATGTATTTCCCCTGTCTATCCCCTACGACCATATCATAAACCCCGTCGGCAAGCTCATTGACCATTACAGGCAATTTATCATTCGGATAGGTCTCATCCGCATCTGTTATGCAGATTATTTCGGAAGAACTGGCTAAAATTGCTGTCTTTAGCGCCGCGCCATACCCTTTTTGCCGGGAATGCCTGATGAGTTTGACACGACAGGAAGATGCGATCTTTGCGGTGTCATCCAGTGACCCGTCGTCCACTACAATACATTCCCAAACACGCGGATCGGAATCCATCATGATCTGCAACTTTTCGATTGTGTTGCGGATGCTCTCCTGCTCATTAAACGCAGGTATCACCACTGTAATATCAGGGTTTTCCACATGTCTCAAATAAACGACCTCCAAAAGCTGTTTAATCAGAAACAATCAAGTGCGGAACAGTATTGATAATCGAACCCATGCATTTATAAATAAAATACAAACGATACATCCTCAGAAACGGCCCCACATTTTTCAGGGAACAGCGATCAACGTACATTTCGCCGTTTATGCAGGACGACCCCGGCTAATGTGAGCATCACTGCCGCAGCAAGCAGGTACAACCACGCTTTAGCTGCGGCGGCCCGACTGCTCCCCGGATGCCCGTACAGCGCAAAAGACGCCCAGAAAAACGGATGCTGAGCATGGTATTTAGAGGGTTCTCTTTCATTGGTCAAAACCTGCCGCTTTGCAAAAGTCAGAGCTTTTGCCGTCGGGATATTCTTTTTCAGATAAAACCGGTAAAACTGCGGCATCAATCTGGATGTAAACTCGTCATCAACCTTCCAAAACGACATGAGCACTGATTTTGCGCCGGCATATAAAAACTCACGCGGCAAGCTCATAATCCCTTCACCGCGCACCACTTTGCCCACTGCCGGTTTCACAGGCGCTCAGTGTCACCAGATCGCAATTCAGAGGCAGGGTTTCGATTTCGTAGCCCATCAAGATCCCGTCGTCTGAGGTTGAATCAGTGCGAGCCAGGAGCACCCCTGAAAAGGCTTCATACACGGTATCGGCAAATGCGTGGGTGGCAAAATGCAGAATATCGGCATGCGGCGCTCTTTTGTTAACCGCGTTTTCAGTAGCCGATTCGCGTTTCAAAACACGCTGCCTGGAAAACAAATCCCGATTGACTGTGATTCCAGTTCCGAGAAACGGCAGACTGCCGAACACCCAGTCGAACTGACTGCGCAGCCGCTGTCGGGCGGCTGAATTTTGATGTTCGTCAGCCGTGGGATTGGCCAGCACAAGAATCGAGTTGTTGCGGGTTTTCTCAGGCCCCACAATCAAAAAGTAAGCAGACGGAGAATAAGAGATTGAATATGTGTGAAGCAGAAAATCATCGGAATAATCCGGGATATCCGGCGGATAATAACAGGCGCGCGAGGTTTTCCGGGTCAGCAACATATCAAAAGGCAGATTATAGAGCGGCGCGTCCCGGATAATAACCAGATTTTCAGGTAACGGCATTTGATCAACAACCGGCTGAATCAACCACTGATAAAGCTGGTAGGCAATATGAGAACGAAAGGCCGGACTGTCCATGCCAAGGTTTTGAATAGTATGAAAGGGCACCAGCAGCGAATCGACTGCATTTCCGATCTCCGGCGCGTCCACCGGCAGCCGTATCACATCCATAGTGTTGTTAGTGATCGCCAGGACATAGCTCCCGTCTGTGGAAATATGATAATACAACAAGGCGCTGTTTAAATCCTGCAAACGCGATTGCAGATCCTACAGGATCAATGATGAAACTCGGGTGTGCTTGTGTAATCCGAATCAATCCCGCTTTCCGCTTCGGCTTTGCGCATGAGCAATGTCAATTTTTCATTTTCCAGTTCTTTCAAAAGAGAATCTATTAAAGCCGTATCCTGTTTTGCGGTTTGTCTGAGTTGGCTCTGGATTCGGCTGATTTCCATGCAGGATTGTTGATAAAGTGTATCCTGTCGCAGGACCCGAACACGCTCGTTAAATGACTGGCGATTTCTAACCCGGTCTCTTAACACCAGAGCCCGTTGTTGTTCTTCGAACCGCAGCAGTGAATCGAGATAGACAGACCTTCCTGTCTGCTGGTAGAGTCGCTGATAACACTCAGAGATTCCTCTCAGATTGTTCAGGTTAATATCAACAAACCCGATACGCAAATCGTCGGCAGAAAACCCGGCGGCGGACTTTATAAAAATCCGGTTGCTGCGCTTAAAATGCACAATAGCCTGTTCACAACTGTCCAGAGCCACAAGCCCGGACGCTAAAAATGATTCAGCGTTCATCGGTATGAGATTGCTGGTCTGCTCGTTCACCCGGGAAAGGATCTCCCTGCAGATCGCGAGACCTTTAATGACCTGTCCTTTTTTTATAAAGGTATCCGCCAATTCCAGCCGGTTGAAATCTTTTTTATATTTGGAGCCACACTTTAGGCAAGCATCAATAGCTTTTTTATAGTACAATTCGGCATGCTCCAGATCCCCCTCTGCTTTATAGCTGTCCGCTATTTCCGATAGCCAAAAAGCTCTCAATTTCGGACTCGTATCACTGGATGTTTTTAATATATGCTCTAGTTCGGGCCGGGTTTGTTCACAATTGCCCTGACTCATTTCCAGACCCAGCAGGGACAATGTTCAGTTGCAGGGTCAGATCGGCATATTGATTTTCGCGGGCTATGTTCAGCGCTTCTGAATAGTATTTATAGGCCAAATGAAAGGCGTGCATTCTGTCAAACAGTTCTGCTTTTTCTAAAATCAGCTTTGCGTACTCGAGAGCATCATTCTGTTTCCCGGCTATTTCCCGGGCTTTTTCATAGTATGCAAGACATTTTGTATAATTATATAACCCGCTTTGAACATTTCCCAGCTTTGTGTAGGTTTTTAATGCACGTCTATATTCATGCAAGGCAACGAACCCTGTGGCGGCTTTTTCGAGATAAGGCTTTGCGAGATTATATTTATCCTGATTCAAATAGACAATTCCCAGATTATTCTGAGCCATACATAAAGGAAACATTGCATCCGTTTGTTCGCCCGCTTTTACGGCCTTTTCATTGAGTTCAAGGAATCCGATAGGGCCGGATTCTTCAAAGGCGATACAAGACAAGCCTATAAACGCTTCAGAAAGATGATAACTGTCACCCACTTGTTCCGAGCATTGCTTCATTCGCAGAAAAGCATTTTTTGCGGCCTGCATATCATTGACCTTGAATAGCGCAGCTCCGTAATCATAGAGAGCCGTAGATGAGAGATGCGACATCCCGACCCGATTGAAATAACGGACGGCTTTTTGAAAACGGCCTTTATTTTGAGCCTGAAAGGCGAAAAGGGAAAATTTAAGAGGGTCCGGCAGGGTGTTGTGGTTTAACAGATGATGCAGCTCTTTTTCATTCTCTCTATCAGCAAACTTTACAATATCGCGCAACATCTCGTAGGGCGGTTCGCTGCATGTCAGAGCATCCTGAAAATGTACAGCGGCCGCGTCTGTCTGACCGACATAATCATACAAACGGCCAAGCATCCAGTTTTGAAAACATGGATTAAAATGATGCGGTTTGTTAAAAAACTGCAGGCCGCGCTGTATTTGATCAAATTTATACAGCCGCTCAAGATATTTTAAATAGGCCGGGTGAAAATCAGGCAGGTTGAGTATGTTTTCTTCAAGCCGGGAAACCTGCTCATTTTCAGGCAGTTGTACAATATCCCGGAGTGAATCATAAAACTTTAATTCCTGTTTGACCGTGGCGGACTGCAGAGATGCGGACAACAGGATACAAATGATGCTTGAAGACAAAAAACGTTGCATTTTCATTGACTTTCCGTTGATATTATTCATAAAATAAACAACACCTTTGGTAAAAGTCAAGATAAATATGGTTGCGCTCAGATAAAACGAAACAGGCAGTAACATGTACGGCCTGTTTTGGGCAAGCTTTTCATCGTGCAGCCGGGTCCGGTTTGTCGTCGCCGTTATCATCTTCCCCGGTTTGACTTTTAGCAATTGCAGTTATCTTTAGAGCCATTTCGCTCTGTTTTTCTTTGATTTTTTTCAGCAATGCTACGATCCACAGCAATAATCCAACACCTGCAACCGCGATAACCAGCATGACAGTTTGCATACATACCTCCGATAAATTAATTTAAGGTTTTCAGCATCCTCGCACCGTCTTTATAGAATCGGCTTTGTTCCGATATCAACTGAAAGGCTTGCGCCGCTTTTTCTTTTTGATCGGCTATGGTGTAAATCAATCCTTTGAAAAAGTACAACTCGTCTTTTGATGTTCGGGCCGCCTGTTCCGCCTGGATGATAGAGTGTATCGCGTTATCGATATATTCTTTTGATTTGTGCCGCCTGTAAAGGGCAAGATTGGATAAAGCGGAATAAAAATGTACAGATCGCGATAGAGAAGGATTTTTTCCTGTCAGCACGGATTCTGCGTTTGAAAATTGATTCAAGGCTTTCTGATACTCACCCGTTAAATAGTCGGCAAATCCGATTCGAAATAATTCGGCGGCCTCTTGATTGACCTCAGAATCTGCGCTGCGCAAGGTGTGTACAGGCGAATAATAGGGTTTACATTTTGAAAAGTAATCATTCAGCAGCTTTTCACTCGATGCCGGCCGCATGATCAGCATAAACACAGCAACGGCTGCGGCGGCCAGTGCAAGACCCGGCAGCGGCCGGTTTTGTCTTGAAAAAGTGACCTTTACGGACGTTGGGTTCGCTGTTATCGGTCTTTCCGGTTTTGATAAAGTGAAGCAAAGATTCATTGGAAAGCATTTGCAGACCATACGGTTCCGATTCATCCCTCACTTTATCCGGACCTGAGGGTACCTCGATATCCTGCAAAACCTGCTGCAGAAAATCAACAAAATCCGAATCATAAAGGGCATGCTGCAAAAACCGTTGCGCTTGCCATTTTGTGAACGAACCGGACAGAATTTGCGTGATCAGTTCCTGGGATTGTCTGATGTTTAGAGGATGCAGTTCCTCTGCGGCGCCGGAGCGAGGTTCGGCTATTTTCAAACAATCGCGCACTGCGTTTTGGCAACAAGCCGGGATAGAGCAGGATCGCGGCAGTTTACCCCGCTGTCGAATGAACCGTCTTAGACATTCTTTAAAGTGATTCATCATGGCCTCCCCCGTTTTTCTCATCCCCGTTCATTCGGGTGTGATATCTTTCTTCGATTGCCCTGCGTTCAATTTCATAGTATTTAAAAAACGCAGAATAATAAGCAAAACACCAATAACAATCATTCAAATGCTTAATAAATGCCTGAATTTGGCGAGTTGAAAATTTATCATTCGGACTTTTCACAAGATAGCCGATAAAAAAATCCAGATTATCTTTAAGAAAAAAATCATAACTTTGACACGAATAACGGGGTAATGTTTCAAAACAGGAATTCACATCAGATAATCCTTTATATCGCTGGTACAAAGCATGAATGGATTCAGGACAACCGTCATCCTTTTCCGCTGATTCAGAGAGCCGATCAGATTTCGCATCGTACTCGGAAGCATCATCATCCTTAACAAGCCCCTGACGGCGCTGTAAATAATGACTCAATGTTGCAATGCAGTGAGCGATTTTCCTGACAGAATCCTGCACGAATGTCCTTTCACAGTAATAGTGACAAATTATTGCCAAAAACTTACATTTTTTTCGCGTGCCTGCGCCAATTCCCGGCGTGTGCGATGAACGACGACGTCGACGACCCGGTCTCCCAGATCATGAAACAAAGGCTGACTCTTGATTTGATCGGGATTCAAGTCCGCAAAAACATACAAATTGAACAATAAAATATCGCGTTCATTTTTTTTGCTGCTGCTCATTGAACGCAGTTGATCCACAATGCACTCGTAAATCTCACGCTTTTGCGGAGGAGATACATGTTGCAGCCAATCAGGCCGGTCATGAGGAGAAGTGGAATCAAAGAATCCGGGAAACTGCTTGCCGAGTTTTCTATTGGCGATACGTCTGGAAATAACCCCGATATAGGCGCGAAACGCATCCTCATTCGTTCGCTTGTCAAAGCGTTTCAACAATAAAAAATCGTCTTTGCACAACTCGGCAAGAATATCAAGTACAATATCATGCACAACCTCGTGCTTTTGCATCCCCAATCGCTTTGCATGCCATAAACTGCAGGCTTTATGCGCGATCTTGTACATGTATTTTTTGTATTTTTCGACAAAAAACCGCCATCCCTCATCAAATTGCTCGGATTCCTGGTTTGTACAAATCTTTAGCATGTCTTCAATTGTAAACTCTCTCATCCTGCAACCTCCCGTTTGCCGAGGATTGATTCCTGTTTTGATGCGGTTTGTTCGCTGCAGCCCGTTCAATCAATTGGTCTATGCAACATAATGAAAATTAGCTTGAAATTCAAATAATATTTTCCAATGCATTGATTTTTCAACGGGCCATGCAAATAGTATCCAAATCCTAAATTCAGCCCTTGTCATAGAGTCTATGCCTTCTCTATCGGGGTATTATCAAATAGAGACATTTTATTTTTCTTGATTTTGGATATAAAAACTCTAAATTTATAGACTGATAATAAACTGAACATGTTGTATAAACGCATGGAGGATAAATATGAACAAACAAACCATTGATGATCTCAGTCTGAAAGGTAAACGTGTACTCGTAAGAGTTGATTTCAATGTTCCGTTGACCGAAGACAAAAAAGTGGGGGATGACAAACGAATTGTCGCGGCTCTGCCCACCATTAAAAAAGTCATTCAAGACGGTGGAAAAGCCATATTGATGTCGCATTTGGGACGTCCGAAAGGCAAAGTCAAACCGGAATTTTCACTGGAACCGGTCAGCAAAAAACTGAGCGAGTTGCTCAATCAGCCGGTCACCTTTGCACCGGATTGCGTCGGTGAAAAAGCTGATAACATTGTGGCTGATATGAAAGAAGGCGATGTGGTTTTGCTTGAAAATCTGCGCTTTCATCCGGAAGAAGAAGGAAAAAAAGACGGTGAAAAAATATCCGAGCAGGACCGACAATGGTTTATAGACGGACTTGTGTCGCATGCTGATGTTTATATTGACGATGCATTCGGCACAGCGCACCGCAATCACGCCTCCATGGCCGGCGTCCCGCGCAAGCTCGGTCAGGGCGCGGCCGGTTACCTGCTGCAAAAAGAACTCGATTATTTTTCCAAAGTGTTTGAAAAGCCGGAAAAACCGTTTCTGGCCATTCTCGGCGGCGCCAAAGTTTCCGACAAGATTCAGGTTATTGACAATTTGCTGGACAAAGTCGACAGTCTCATGATCGGCGGCGCCATGGCGTATACCTTTTTAAAGGCCAAGGGAATCGATGTGGGCAAATCGCGGGTGGAAGAGGATTATATCGAAACCGCAAAAGAATATTTGAAAAAGGCAAACAACAAAGGCGTCACCCTGCTGCTGCCTGTGGATCATGTGGTGGCAAAAGAATTTCCGAGCGGGGATACGGGCCAGGGTGACATTACGTCTGATGCGAGCATTGCGTCCGATTGCATGGGCCTCGACATCGGTCCCAAAACCATCAAAGCCTATACCGATCTGGTCAGTCAATCCAAAACCATTGTCTGGAACGGTCCCATGGGTGTTTTTGAAGTCAAGGGTTTTGACAAGGGCACGTTTGATCTGGCAAAGGCCATCGCTGAATCTTCCGCCACATCCGTGGTCGGCGGCGGTGATTCGGCGAGTGCAGCCAAAAAATCCGGTCTGGCTGATCAATTCAGTCACATTTCCACCGGCGGCGGCGCCAGTCTGGAACTCATGGAAGGCAAGGAACTTCCGGGTGTAACCGCTTTAACAGAAAAGTAAATTACAAAGGCCGGATTTGTTCCGGCTTTTTTTATGATTGTTTTTTCTTTTGCGTGTATATCTTTTAAAAACCAATTCACGCAAAGAAGCAAAGGTCGCCGAGAAAAGTGCAAAAGATATTCCGGTTTTCTTTCTCTGCGGCGTTGCGCCTCGGCGTGCATTGTTTCAAAAACCAATGCACGCAAAGACGCAAAGGTCGCCGAGAAAAGCGCGAAAGATATCCCGGTTTTCTTTCTCTGCGGCGTTGCGCCTCGGCGTGCATTGTTTCAAAAACCAATGCACGCAAAGACGCAAAGGTCGCCGAGAAAAGCGCGAAAGATATCCCGGTTTTCTTCTTTCTCTGCGAATCCTTATTTTAAATTCTCCTCCACCTCTTCCTCCAACCCTCGCACCACTCGCACAATACCATCCCGCATCACCGGCACATTGAAATTCAACAACAGACCTAACTTCGTCCGGGTTTGCTGTAAATAGGTGAATACCTGTTTTTTGTAAACAGGATGCAGCCGTTCACAGGATTTGACATCTACGACTACCGTCTCTTCAACGATGACGTCCAGTCGATACATCCCTTCCTTGATCACCGCATCTTTATAATTCATGGGCAGCAACAACTGTCTTTGAAAGGCAATGCCTCGCTGTTTTAATTCATAACACAGACACTCTTCATACGCCGATTCCAACAATCCCGGTCCAAGTTCCCGGTGCACCTCAATAGCCGCTCCAATGATCTGATAGGATAATTCATTTTCGTAAAGCATAGAAACCTCCCCTCTTTTAATGAATAAAATACAGACAACAAAAAATATATTCGGATTTTTTCCCTCTGCGGCTTTGCGCCTCGGCGTGCATTGTTTTAAAAACCAATTCACGCAAAGAAGCAAAGGTCGCCGAGAAAAGCGAAAAAGATATTCCGGTTTTCTTTTTCTCCCTCTGCGGCTTTGCGCCTCGGCGTGCATCTTTTTAAAAACCAATTCACGCAAAGAAGCAAAGGTCGCCGAGAAAAGCAAAAAAGATATTCCGGTCTTCTTCTTTCTGCTGGCTTTGCGCCTCGGCGTGCATTGTTTCAAAAACCAATTCACGCAAAGCAGCAAAGGTCGCTGAGAAAAGTGCAAAAGATATTCCGGTTTTCTTTCTCTGCGGCGTTGCGCCTCGGCGTGCATCTTTTTAAAAACCAATTCACGCAAAGAAGCAAAGGTCGCCGAGAAAAGCGAAAAAGATATTCCGGTTTTCTTTCTCTCTCTCTGCGGCTTTGCGCCTCGGCGTGCATTGTTTCAAAAACCAATTCACGCAAAGAAGCAAAGGTCGCTGAGAAAAGTGCAAAAGATATTCCGGTTTTCTTTCTCTCCCTCTGCGGCTTTGCGCCTCTGCGTGCATTGTTTAAGAACCAATTCACGCAAAGAAGCAAAGGTCGCTGAGAAAGCAAAAAAGATATTCCGGTTTTCTTCTTTCTCTCTCTGCGGCGTTGCGCCTCGGCGTGCATTGTTTCAAGAACCAATTCACGCAAAGAAGCAAAGGTCGCAAAGAAAAGCAAAAAAGATATTCCGGTTTTCTTTTTCTCCCTCTGCGGCTTTGCGCCTCGGCGTGCATCTTTTTAAAAACCAATTCACGCAAAGAAGCAAAGGTCGCCGAGAAAAGCGAAAAAGATATTCCGGTTTTCTTTCTCTCCCTCTGCGGCGTTGCGCCTCGGCGTGCATCTTTTTAAAAACCAATTCACGCAAAGAAACAAAGGTCGCAAAGAAAAGCGAAAAAGATATTCCGGTTTTCTTTCTCTCCCTCTGCGGCGTTGCGCCTCGGCGTGCATTGTTTCAAGAACCAATGCACGCAAAGAAGCAAAGGTCGCAAAGAAAAAAAATGATAGTTTGGTTCTCTTCTTCTCCCTCCGGGGCTTTGTTCTTATGTTTTTTCTTTAGCCAAAAACTTTACGAACCCAAATAAAACCAAAGCAAACAAGATTCCAAACCCATTCGCCATCATATCGTCCGGATTGAATTTGCGAAAAGGGATGAATATTTGCAGACATTCACAAAAACAGCTGTATGCCAGCACCGCAATCGATACCCCAAAAAGCTTTTGAAACGCCAACACGCCGAGCAACAACAAAACCGAATAGGCCAAACTATGTATATAGAATCCCTGATCGGCGGTCAAAAGGCCCTCATCCCCGGTGACCGATTGCTGCACCGTACCCGGCGTTACGCTGAAAAAAAGAATCGCGGCCGCACATCCCCAGAAAAGAAACAAAAAAACACCGCGCCCCTGATCACCGAAAAGAATACGAGGCATCCGGGCTATAACGTCCATAAAAAGTCTTTAAACGCATCAAAGCGGTTATCCAACGGTTGCGCTTTTTTATCCATGTTCAGACAGCGTTCAAGCGCCGGCGGCAGCTGCGGTTCGAATTCCAGCGCCCGGCTCACGGTTTGCCGAAATTTTCCGGGATGCGCTGTCGACAATACGATGGCGCGATCAGCAATCCCTGATAAACCGGAACTTCGAGAGCGCTGCAGCGCTTCCAATGCGACCGATGTATGCGGGTCCGCGATATAACCATAATCCGCATAAATCTGCTGCATGGTTTGCAGCGTAGACGCATCGTTCACCGAGGTCGATCCAATACGGGACGCAATCTGTTCAACCTCTCCATTGAACAGATAACGAATGCGTTCCCAGTTGGAGGGATTCCCGACATCCATGGCATTGGAAAGCGTGCGAACAGAAGCGCGCGGTTTGTATTCTCCGCTCTTTAGGTATTCGGGCACCACGGCATTGGCATTCACCGCAGCAATGAACCGGTTGACCGGACATCCCATCTGCGCCGCAAACAATCCGGCGCAAAGATTACCGAAATTGCCGCTGGGCACACAGACATCGATAGCGTCCGAATGTTCAGCATCATAAAGCTCGAGAACACCTTTGAAATAATAAATCGATTGCGGCAGTAATCTGCCGATATTGATGGAATTTGCCGAGGACAGGGATTTTTTTGCATTCAAGTCAGGGTCCCGGAACGCTGTCTTGACCAGCGCCTGACAATCATCAAACGTACCGTCCACCTCCAGAGCGACAATATTATCACCGAGTGTGGTAAACTGCTTTTCCTGCAGCTTGCTCACCTGGCCGGAAGGATACAGCAGTACGATCCGGATGCCTTTAACGTTGTGATAGGCATGCGCCACAGCGCTTCCGGTATCGCCCGACGTTGCCGTCAAAATCGTCAGTTCCTGATTTTCGCGCTGCATAAAGAATCCCATGGACTTTGCCATAAACTGGGCGCCGAAATCTTTGAACGACAAGGTGGGACCGTGAAACAATTCCAGAATAGAGGTGCGATCATTCAGGGGTTCCACATTCGGGGCAAAAGAATACGCTTTTTCAATAATTTGCTGCAACTCTTGCGCTTGCAACTCGTCTTTTAACCAGGGGGTCAGGACGCGGAACACCAGGTCGCGATAATCCAAACTCGCAAAATCCCGCAGATCACCTGCGTCAAACCGGGGAAACATCACCGGCATATACAAACCGCCATCCGGCGCTTGTCCGTTGAACAGGGCTTTGCGAAAAGAAACGACAGGGGATTGATCTCGAGTGCTTTTACATTGCATAAGTGTACAATCCGTTATGGAAGATGAAAGCCTAAATTGATTATATTGGCAAAAATGCCGCCGGCCGTAACTTCAAGTCCGGCGCCCGGACCCTGCACGGTCATGGGATTGTCATAATAACGATTGGTGACAATTTGAATGATATTGTCGGTGCCGTCCGCGCGCGACAACACGTGCTGACGGTTCACGGCCTGGATACCGACTTTGGGATTTCCGTCTTCGAGCGAAGCCATATAGCGCAGCGCTTTGTTTTCACTCTCGGATTTACGCCGCAGCTCTTCGAATTTGGCATCCATTTCCGGGAGCTTTTTCCAGAATTCGTCCAGGCTGCCCTGATTAAATTCATCCGGAAGCGGCGGATCGATCTGCACCTGACTCAACTCCATCTGCAGGCCTATTTCACGCGCAAGAATCAGGATTTTACGCGCCACATCCATGCCGGACAGATCATCGCGGGGATCGGGCTCGGTGTATCCTTTTTCAAAGGCCTCCCTGACAATGCGGCTGAACGGCTGATCCGCGGACAATTTGCTGAAAATAAATCCCAGAGTACCGGAAAAAATACCTTCAATTTTCAGCACCTGATCACCGCTCTGCAGCAGGTCTTTGATGGTGCTGATCAGCGGCAAACCTGCGCCGACGGTGGTTTCATAATAATAATGCAGACGATGATCCTGAGTCAGGTCCGCCAGCTCGTCATAATAATCCTGCCCCATGGTGTTGGCGCGTTTGTTGGGCGTGACGATGTGAATGCCGGCGCTGAGGAAATCAGCATAAGTAGAAGCGACCTGATCACTGGCGGTCACATCCACCAGAATACTGTTTTGCAGGCGCAGATCATGAATGATGCTGATCAGTTCGTTCATGTCCGGTTTTTTATCGGATTGATCCAATAGCGTTTTCCAGTGATCCAGATCAATCCCGTCCTTGTTGATCACCATGCCGTCAACGTTGGCAATGCCGCACACCTGGATATGCAATCCGTTTTTATACGCCAGAATATTCTGTTTTTCCTGAATCTGTCTTAACAGCGTTCCGCCGATATTGCCGGTGCCGACCACAAAGAGATTCACCACGCGCCGGGACAGATAAAACGCGGTATGGATCACATTCACCGCCAGTTCGGCGTCATCTTGATGGACCACCAGAGACACATTGCGCTCGGACGCGCCCTGGGCGATGGCCACCACATTGATTGAATTCTGACCCAGCGCTTCGAACAGTTTCCCGGAAATACCGGGAATGCCGGCCATATTCTCGCCCACCGCCGCAATAATCGCCAGATTATCCTGCACCAGAATTTCGTCAATTTGTCCGGAGACACGTTCCGCTTTAAATTCTTCTTTGAGAGCCTCGAGGGCGGTTTCGACCTCGACAGAGCGGATAACAAAACAAATGCTGTGCTCTGAAGACGCCTGAACGATCATGATAATATTGATCCCCTGATGCGCCAGTGCGCCGAACAGCCGGCTTGCAATTCCAGGCACCCCGACCATACCGCTCCCCTGCACATTGATCAGAGAAATACCATGAAAGGAAGCAATGCCTTTGACCGGATGCTCGGGATCGCCGCTCTCGGCAGAGATAACCGTGCCCTCTTTTTCAGGCGAAAAACTGTTTTTAATGCGCACGGGAATGCCTTTTCGAATGACCGGAGTCAAGGTTTTGGGATGAATGACCTTGGCGCCAAAATAGGACAACTCCATGGCTTCTTCATAGCTGACCGTCGGCAGCACAAACGCGTCGCCGACTTTGCGCGGATCCGCGGACATGAATCCATCCACATCCGTCCAGATCTCAATCTCTTGCACATTGAGAGCCGCTCCCATCAATGCCGCTGTGTAATCGGAGCCGCCGCGTCCCAGGGTGGTGGTGATGCCGTCTTCGGTCGAACTGATAAATCCGGTGACGACATAAATTTGATTGTCTGTGAAATAATTCTGAATATTGGCAATGGTCTTGTCGCGCAGCACTCGTGCGTTTTCGCGGCGTTTTTCAGTAATGATCAGGTCCCGGGCATCGACGTAAGACGCCAGCGAACCGCTGTTTTTCAAAAGCCGGGTCATCAATTGACAGTTCAGCCGCTCCCCGAAACTGAGAATATGATCCAGGGTCCGGTCTGAACATTCCCGCACCATACTCACGGCGCGCAGAATATCCTTGAGTTCATCAACAGATTCCCGCAAGACGCGTTCTACATCCGGATCCGTGAGTTCATCGGGATACACCTCAAAATGCCGATTGCGAATGTCTTCCAGTTTCTGCATGGCCAGGGGACCGTCCTTTTCAGCCGTTTTTGCGGCGCTTAGCAGCTGATCGGTCACGCCGCCCACCGCAGAGAGCACCGCGATTACGGATTCACTGCGGGCGGCAATGTCTTTAATAATACGCGCCACATTATTCACGCGTTCAGCCGTCGCGAGCGAACTTCCACCAAATTTAATCACTTTCATAGAATAACCTGTATGTGTTTGGGTTGCCAATCATTCACGAATCGTTTTGATCGATTAGAAAACAGAGATTTTCAAACGTTACTGCTGATCAATCGCAGCAGATGCGGTTTCAAATTCCCGATACAGCCGAGTGTAATCGGTTGCCACGGGAAACTGCGGGAATTCATCAATAACATTCCGAGGCGGTTTGAACAAGATACCGGCGTCCGCTTCGGCCAGCATGCTGGTATCATTATAGGAATCACCGGCGGCAATGACCTTGAAATTCAAACCATGAAAGGCCATCACGGAATGGCGTTTTTGGTCCGGCATGCGCAGATGATAATCCGCAATGCGTCCGTTTGCATCGATTTCCAATTGATGACAGAACAAGGCCGGATATCCGAGCTGCTGCATTAAGGGCATGGCAAAGTCATAGAATGTATCCGACAGAATGATCACCTGAAAGGATTGCCGCAACTGATTCAGGAACGCTAAAGCGCCGTCGAGCGGCCCCATGGAGGCGATCACGTCCTGAATATCATGGATACCCAGGCCGTGCTGATCCAGAACAGCCAAACGCTGCCGCATCAACTGATCATAATCCGGGATATCCCGGGTGGTTGCTTTGAGTTCATCGATACCCGTTGTCTTTGCCACATTGATCCAAATCTCGGGAATTAGAACACCTTCCAAATCCAGACACGCCAGATGCACCGTTTTCTCCTGTTTGATATAAAAAAAAGGCCGAAACTTTACGCTATGGCCTTGTTTATTGAATAAATAATATTCAATTTAATATTTTTTTACGTATCAGGCAAGAGAAAATAATTTTTTCTCCGTTCATTTTTCTCTTGATTTTTTTTAAATAAAAGTATACTTTGAGCTTGGTGTAAAAAAAGTTTCCTTCCTGACCGTACTCTATGGCGCCTCACGCATTTCGGTCATTTTATCAAGAGCAGTAAAAAGTTTTGTGGTCGTTGGGTTATCTCTCAAACGGATAGCAAATTCGGAAAAAACCGGATTCCGCATAGACAGTTTAAGAGGGCTGTTTTTACCGGATTAGGAGATTTCATTCAATCGTTGATTAAAATATCATGGTTGAATATTGTATCTGATGCTTTGCTATCAAGAAACAGAATAAATCACTTGGAGAATAGAGGGAGTAACTTACCATGTTTACGTTAAAATCGCGGCTTTACATTTTCTTTTTGATTAGTATTTTTTTAATAAGCTCTTTGCATGCAACACCAGCCTGGTGGGATAATCCGGATGGGGCTTCATCACACCATCAATCCATTTTCACAGGCCATCTCGAAAACACAGGGGATCAAGGAATTAACGCTGAAGCTATTTTAGATGTTCCAAACCTCGCTATTCCAGCAAATACCAAAGATATATGGATGCAGGTAGAATGGGAAGTAACAAGAGGATCAGGTAACCTTTTAACAGGAGTTTCTGCTCATACCATAGAATGGACGTATGATGGCTGTCCTGCTGATCCACTGGAAGATTTGACTAATATAGTAGACGCTGATTTTATGGATTATGAAGGAACTTTCTCTCCAGAGCATGAAGTAGAAACAGGAAACACTTTTGATAATGGGACTGAATTTTCGTATCAAATCGTAGGGCAGCCAGGATGTGAACGGATATATTTAAAATTTTCAATTAGCGCTGACAGTAAAATTAATTATTACGTTGATGTACAAACCATCTGTTGGGGACAGTTAGAGTGTTCCGGCGGCTGCCCGCCCGGCGGTTCTCAAGTGGGTCCCGGTAATCAGGATGTAAATATTCTCGAATTTACTTTGGACACAGGAGACGGCGGCGATGGATGGTGGGAGTCCGTTACACTTTGTCGAGCTCCTGGTGTTGATGATGCTAATATTGATGCCGTTGAAATTCAAACATCAGGTGGCATATCAATTGGTGGTCCGGTAGCATGGAGCCCTGGCGATTACATATATGAAACGACTGAAGATGGGATATTTCGGGGACAGACAATAGATATCACAGACCAGCTAATAGAAGAAACCTCGCAAACATTTAAAGTGCTCGTTGACATTAGCTCTGGAGCTGAAGCAGGAGACGAAATTGGTTTGCAGATTTATAGTGTAAATGAAATAACCGTAACCGATCCTGCAACAAAATCTTCCACAGGATTTCCAATCCTATGCGATGAACCGATTGCCATTTCTCTTTCTTCATTTCATGCAAAATTTGAAAACCAGTCAACGGTACTCCGCTGGAGGTCCGAATCCGAAATCAATCATGCCGGCTATAATATACACCGCTCGATGTATCAAAATGGACCATTCTCAAAAATTAACAGCCAACTCGTCACTGAATGCCAATCTGTAAACAATGGCGTCAAATACTACAAATACTGTGATCCCGATGCCATTGCCGGAACACTGTATTATAAATTAGAAGATGTGAGCCTTGACGGGCAGTCCACATTTCATGGACCGGTTGCTGTCAATGTCACGTCAGACGTGAACAACACATCGGCCCTGCCACGCGAAAACAGACTGCACAAAGTGTTTCCGAATCCGTTTAACCCCAGCACAACCATCCGCTACGAATTGGCCAATTCGGAAATGGTACATTTGCAGGTTTATGATTTAAACGGCCGACTTGTCCAATCCATCACAGAGGGAATGCAGCCTCCAGGGCAATATCAGAGCCAATGGAATGGCGTCAATGAATCAGGGCAAAGTGTTTCCAGCGGTGTTTATCTGTTAATCCTCAGAGCCGGATCGCAAACCTTTCAACAAAAAATGACGTTATTGCGATAAGAATCAAACATTTAAAAAAGGCTCATTAAACAATCATGAGCCTTTTTTGGCTCTATAACGGTCAGAATGGGTAAATATTAAACGCAGAAATTAAGATACAAAATAATTCAAAGAGAAAACTGTATCGTTTATTTTTTATCCTGGCGTTGTGTGAATTGAGTATCGAAACATGTCACGCAGAGGCGAGAGGTCGCAGCGGGGAAATCCAAAAACACGCCTAACGTACAAATAGTCAAATAGAGGCCAACGCTTTTTCTCAGCGACCTTTGCTGCTTTGCGTGAATTGGGTCTTGAAAGAAATGCACGCAGAGGCGCAAAGCCGCAAAGAAAGAAAAAGAAAACCGGAATATCTTTTTCGCTTTTCTCGGCGACCTTTGCTGCTTTGCGTGAATTGGTTCTTGAAACAATGCACGCAGAGGCGCAAAGCCGCAGAGGAATAAAAACCGGAATGTCTTTTTCGCTTTTCTCGGCGACCTTTGCTGCTTTGCGTGCATTGGTTCTTGAAAGAAATGCACGCAGAGGCGCAACGCCGCAAAGAGAGAAAAAGAAAACCGGAATGTCTTTTTCGCTTTTCTCGGCGATCTCTGCTGCTTTGCGTGCATTGTTTTTTAAAAAGATGCACGCAGAGGCGCAAAGCCGCAAAGGAAAAAAAACCGGAATGTCTTTCGCGCTTTTCTTGATCTTTGCTTCCTGGATTGCTAAAAAAAAAGCAATTGAAAACCAAAGAATAGCACTGGATTTTTAATTGTCTTTACGAGACCTTGCCGTTTATAGAGTTCTGACTCGATTTTTTATCCCCTTAACCCCGCACCTCAAACCACACACCACACACCCCCCTTAACACTTAAAACCTGCCACTTAAAACTGTCCTAATTCCGACACAATCCCGCCCGTCAATTTGATCAACGAATAATGCGAATCGATTAAATCATAGATCGAATTCAGTCGATTCAGTGCGGCGTTCAGATAAATCAACTGCACATCCCGGTAATTGAACGAGTTGATGGCGCCGGTTTTGAACTTTTCCTCGGAAATATCCAGATTGATCTGCGCGGCCTGCAGGGATTCGTCCGCCAGATTCAGCAGTTCTTTGCGCACCTCGTACAATTCGTAGATATTATAAAGTCGATTGACCAGATTGTGTTTCATCTGTTCAATGCCGACCTCGCCGTTGGCCAAGTCCACTTTGGCGATTTCGGTAGCGCGTCTGCGGCTTCCGCCGGTGAACAGGTTCCAGCTCAAGGTCAGGGATGCGTATTGATTTTCGGCGCTGCTCTGTGATTGCGGTTGACCGGAAAACTGCATGCGGCTATCCGATTGATCATAGCCGGCGCGCATGGAAAGTTCCGGGTACCAGTTGCTGCGTTTTAGGGCCAATTGCTTTTTCAACAATTCCAGATTGATGTACTGATTCTTCAGGGTTGTATTGTTCGTTTCAAGTTTATTCTGCAACGCTTCAAGATCGAACGATTCCGGCTGTACATAAAACGAGTCTGTAAACGTATAGATCGTTCGATTTTGAATGCCCATCAGATAATTCAAATCGCGCACGGAATTGCGGAATACCGTGCGTTGACGCAGGTAATTGGTATGGTCTTCCAGATAAGCATTCTGGGCCTGCAACAGATTATACCGGGTCTGACTGCCCAGTTCGTGACGCTGCTGCTCGTAGCTGTAGCGATCCCGGGATAACTGCATCACCTCTTCCAAGACCTGCATGCGTTCCTGCTGCAGCAGGCAATGGTAATAGGCCATGATTACAGATTGAATCGTATTTTCAACCAACAGGGCTGTGTTGCCCTCTGATAGATTTTCCAGTTCACCTAGTCGGCTTTTGCGGATATTGACCGCAAAGCCGTCGAACAGCAGCCAGTTCAGGGTCACAGAGCCGGTCACGGCATTCTGAGAATATGCCCCGGATGGATCATCGTTTTCACGCTCGGTCCCGGTCAGAGATACACTCAAAGTCGGAAAACGTCCTGCCCCGCCCCATGAGTTTTGGATGCCGGCGATACGTTCATCCGCCTGTTGAATCTGAATATCATAATTCGTTTCAAGCGCCTGATGAATGGCATCGGATAAACCGAGATCCTGAGCCGATACAGTAGAAAACAGGATTAAAAAACAAATAAAAATTCGATGGTGCATACTAAACTCCTATTCTATATGACGCTCGCTGTAAAGCACGGCGACTTCAACTTGTTCGGGTTCATATGTTTTTTTGTTCCACAACCCATAGGCCAGCCGGCGAATATCGTTCAAGATGTGGATGAGCACCGGAAAAAAGATGAGAATGAACAAAGTGCCGAATGCCACACCATAAGCCAGAGAAATGGCCATGGGGATGAGAAACTGCGCCTGAAAACTTTTTTCCAGGATCAGGGGATACAGTCCGATGGTTGTGGTCAAGGTTGTCAAGACAATCGGGCGCAAACGGTTTTTGCCGGTTTCAATGATGGCCTGTTTGATTTTGGCGCCGGAAGCAATGTAATTATTGTATTTTGACAAAAAGATCACCGCATCATTGACAATCACGCCGGTCAGGGCCACCATACCCAGGATACTCAGCATCGATACCGGCTTTCCATGCAGCCAGTGGCCCCAGAAGGCCCCCAAAAGCGACAGGGGAATCATCAGCAGGACAATAGCCGCCTGTTCAAAGGATTTAAAATGGATCATGATAATCAAAATGATAACAGCAAAGGCAATGATAAACAGAGATCTTAATTTATTGGCGGCAATCATGCTTTCTTTTTGCTGACCCTGGTACAACACGCGTATGCCGGGATATTGGGCCTGAATATCGGGGACGATATCGCGCGTGATCTGTGACAGGATATCCGGCACAGACGCGTACGGATCCACAAGATCAGCATCGACCCGCACCTCGCGTTGTCCGTTGTAACGCTGAATACTGACCGGACCACGTTCGATGCTATAATCGGCCAATTCGATGAGGGGATACTCGCCATCGCGTGTTTTAATTTTCATGCGTTCCAATTGTCCCATAAAGCGCCGATCTTCAGGCGGATAGCGTACCCATACCCGCAGTTCCTCCCGGCCTTCCTGAAGGCGTTGAGCCTGTCCCCCGAAAAAGCCTTCGCGCACCTGTCGGGCAATATCGCTCTGATTCAGTCCGAGAAAATAAGCCCTGGGTTTCAGGTGCAGACGAATTTCCTGTTTGCCCTGGGCATTGTTATCCACGATATCCTTGAGAATCGGCATTTCTTCCAGCTCTGCCATCAGCATGATTTTAGCGGAATCCAGCGCTTCCAGATTGCGGCTTAAAAGACTGATGGAAACCGGAGACCCCCAGCGGTTGCGGCCGCCGACGGTATATTTTTCCGCTTCCGGAACCGGTCCGATCTCACGCCGCACGCGTTCGGCGATTTCCATTCCGGTCAATTCCATATTGGTCAGATCACGCGGCCACACCATCAGCCGTCCGGCATGCGCGCCCTGTTCGCGACCGGAAAAAGCGCTGCCGACCCTCAAACGGGTATCATCGATGACCGGTTCATCCATACCCAGTTCATCCATCAATTGCTGATCCACCCGTTTCACGGCAGCCTCAAACTGATGCAAATAATCGTAGGTTTGTTCTTCACCGGACCCGGGAACAAAAGCAATATTAATCTCAAAACTGTCAAAGTCCACCACCGGGAAAAACGTGCTGTTGATAAATCCGCCCAGGAACAGACCCATTGTGATCATGAGCAGCGCGGCCGGCACACCGATCATCACCCAGCGCCATTTCAGCATGAATTTCAGCAATCCCACATAAACATGTTCGCGCAGCCAACTGAAACCGCGTTCCGTGTATTTGCGGACGCTAAACCCGCTCGCCGGCTTGCGGCGCCGCAATACGTGTTCATTTCCCAAATGAGCCGGGAGAATAAAAAAGGCTTCAACCAAAGATAACAAAAGAGATACAATCACGATAAAGGCCATTTCCCATTGCGCCTCGAACTGGGTGCCTTGCATAAAAAGCAGGGGCGCAAAGGCAACGACCGTGGTCAAGACAGACGTCACAACCGCAGGCGCCACTTCCATGGTTCCCTCCACAGCGGCCAGACGCGGATTCTTTCCCTGTTCGAAATGATGAAAAATATTTTCTCCAATCACAATTCCATCATCCACCAGAATACCGATCACCAGAATCATTCCGAACAAGGACATCATATTGATGGTGATCCCATAGGCATTGGCCAGGATAAACATGGCCAGAAAAAACGCCGGAATGCCCCAGGCCACCCAGGCAGAAACGCGAAAATTCAGGAACAGGGTTAACGTCAGGAGCACCAGACAAAAGCCGATCAATCCGTTGTTGAGCAGTACATTCAACCGACTGGAAAGAACCTCAAAAAAACTAAAGATGAGACGCATTTCGACACCGGAATGGGTGCTGTTAAACTCTTCCACATAATTATTCATATAATCTGTAATGGCCTCGAGGTCTTCTTCCGGTAATTTATCAATCGAAAACGTGATGGATTTTTTCCCGTTTCCAAAGGTGGGATAAAAATTTTGCGGTGTCTGTTTTTTAACCACAGCGACATCACGAATACGCAGCTGAGCGCCGGATTCACTGCCCCGGAGGACGATATTGCCGATTTTATCCGGATCTGCGCTGCGCGAGCGCAAGCGGATGAGCATCTCTTCATTTTTAGATTTAATTTGACCGCCGGAAAAATCACGATTGTTATTTAAAACAGCGGAAGCGATTTCACTCAAAGTCAGATCATATCGAATCAGATCAGATTCGCTGACCTCGACCGATATTTCCGGCGTAGGAAGTCCCCATAAATTCACCTGACTGATCACACCGGAATTTAAAAGATCGTCCTCGATGCGATACGCATAATCATGCAGCGTAAAAATATCATCCGGTCCGGACAAAGTGACAAACGCGGCTCTTGACGTGTTCCGCTGTTTGTAAATAACGGGCCGTTCCGCAGCGCTGGGCATCGCGGATATACCGTCCACGGCGTTTTTGACTTCCATCAATACTTCATCAATATCATATTCGCCGGTGGTTTCGATGGTGACCCGGGAACTGTTCTCAGACGAGGTTGATGTAATTTCTTTAATACCGACAATTCCGCGAACAGCCGCTTCGATACGAGTGGTAATTCCTTCTTCCATTTCAATCGGCGAGGCGCCCGGATAGAACACCGAAATGGTAATGATGCGCGATGTGGTTTCCGGAAAAAACGATTTTTTAAGATTTGAAAAGGACACCAGACCTGCGATCAGTATAAAGGCGATCAACAGATTGGCATAAAACGGAAACTTTACAAAGGTTGATACGATTCGACGAAACATCATAATCCTCAAATAGTTCAGCTGGCTCAAGTCTGTTCGCGGGTTCATCGCGGCCGAGAATTTTAACGGGAATATTTTCAGACACGTTGATCAAGGGCTGCACAACAATAAATGTACCCGGTTCTACACCCCGGAAAAAGACAGTTTGATCATTCACTTTGACAATATCGATGGTCTCTTTTTTCAGACGTCCCTCCCGCACCACAAACACCGTATTAAAATTAAAAATTGCGTTGCGTGGAATTTCCATGACATCATGGATCTGACCGCCTTTGAAAGATGCAGAGAGATATTGGCCGGCATACAGCTGCGTCTGGTTCATCAACGGGACTTGAACGAACACGGGACGCGACTGAGTCGTTTTGTCTACAAATTCCGCAATGCGAATCACATTACCCTGCCAGGTCTGGCCTGTTTCGGACGCCTGCAGTGTAACCGGGGCTCCCACTCGAATCCATTTTGCAAATCCATTCTCGATCGGCACCTGCACTTCAACGGTATCAGTATGAATGATGCGTGCTATTCTTCCCCCGACATTTGTATAGGCGCCCACTTCCAAACTGACACTCAGAAATGTACCGTTAAACGGAGCGTACAATGTATGGCGTTTCAATTGTTTTTCATTTTTTACAATCGAATAATAGTCATTCAATATATTTTGTCCGGCAAGAAATATTTTCAATTTTTCAGATGTATAATCGGGCAGCGGCGGCATATCGTCATCCAGATTGACAGCGTTGAAAAACTCTTTGAATTCCGGATAACGATCCGGAAAATCAATCTGCAGATCAGGCAGGACATTGGCCAGCCGATTCAGAAAACTGCTTTTCTGCGCTTTGAGAGCCAGTTCCACCTCGTCTTTGTAGACGGTTAAAAGAACATCCCCTCGCTGAAAGGATTGACCGGTTTTCAACGGCACATCCCCTCGCTCTATTTTACCGGAGGCTTCGGCTATCAAATCCAGCTCGGCGCTTGAGAGCACCCGGCCCTCTCCGTTTACGATCGATTTCAAAGTGGTGTATTTTACAGGCTCTGCTTTCACATATCGGTCGCCGGGCTTTGTCGGCGTTTTGACAAAATCTTTTTTCTGAGCAATTAAAAAACGCATCAGTAAGAAACTTGCCAGTAAAAGTCCAAGTAAAGAAGCAACAATTATAAATCTTCTTTTTTTCATCGTCCATCTCGTTTTAGTTAAATATGCCCTGTTTTGACAATCAAACCTGGTCTTTTATTCCCGGTTCGGCTAATATTTTTTCACCTATTGATCAGTCTAATGAATGTTCATTTTGTATCATCTGTTCCAGAGTTTCTTCGGAGCGTATCAATTTCAATTCACCGTGTGTGCGCAGCAGAACCTCGGGTGGGGTTACATAGGAATTATAATTTTTCAAACTCATTGCCGAGGTATAGGCGCCGGTGCCGCCCACCACCAGATAATCCTCGAGGTCCGGTTCAGACAAGAGTCGCGGAATAATATGTCCGCGGGAATCCAGGCTCTGGGAATCACCGCTTTCGCAGCAACGTCCCACCACAACCCGATAATCGGCTTCTTCCATCAAATGACCGAGATCATATTCCGAAGAATAGAGATCGCCCTCTTTTGAGATGACATAAAAAGGATGGCGGGACCCGTAGAGCAACGGCCGGGTATTGGCTTCCATCCCGCCGTCGGTGATCAGAAAGTTAAAACCATCTTCTCCGGTCGACTTTTTATCCATCACCCGGGTCACCAGAAAACCGGCATTGGCCACCAGATAGGTTCCGGGCTCGATTTGCATGTTCAACTTGCGGCCGGTGCGTTTTGCAAACGCTTTGAAACGATCTTTTGCATACTGACCCAATGCCTTGATATCAGCCTGTGTTTCATCCGGCATGCGGGCTTCCTTGAACCCGCCTCCCAGGTTCACGGTCTTGACATCAGGGAAAAAAGTTTCAACCAACTGCAGTTCGCGGTCAATATTTTCGCGCCAGAGTTTGGGATCCCCGCCGGAACCAATATGGATATGGATTTGATCAATGGTTAATTCTTGTTCCCGTGCAAATTTAACGGCTTTGGGTAAATCCTCCAGATGCACGCCAAAACAGGAATACTTGTCACCCGTATTTCGGGTCACGGATTCGCCTGAACCGACTCCCGGATGAACGCGCATGGATAATTTCAGGTTATGCGTCCGGGCAAACTCTGAAATCAATTTGAGCTGCCGCAGGGAACAGACATTATATTTCAGCCCGTCCAGCAAGCATGATTCAAGTGTTTCGCGTTCTTTTCCAAGCGGGACCTGCTGAGAGGTTAATTCCATACGAGAGAAAGGAATGCCCGCCATATGGGCACGCAGCGCCTCATTCAGCGAGCTGGTATCCAGATCAATTCCCAGATTTGTGATTAACTGCAGCAGAGCCCGGTTCGAGTTGGCTTTCATGGCATAACTGACACTCAGTCCATAGGCATGCGGCATTTTTAATACTTTGTGACACTTGTTCAATATCGTCTGTTCATCATATAAATAAAACGGCGTGCCGAATTTTTTTGCAGCATTCTGAACCACAGACGGTTCTATAGTAGTATTACCCAAAGTCATAGAGTCCTCAATTTTATTCATGATATTAAAGACGTAATTTAATATTTTTAATGCAAATCTACAAATAAATCGTCGGCGATTTGGTTGTATACCTGAAATGGAAGGTATGCGGATGTCATGCCGCTTTTTTAAATGGCCCCCAAGCGGTATTATTTGCTTTTTTTAAACAGCGAGTCCAGATTTTTTCGCGCCTCTTGGGCCCGGCTTTCGGAATAAACCGTCTCGTGTTCACAGGCTTGAAAATAGGTACACTTGTTCGGTTTGTCCTTGATTTTCACCCATTCCGCCATGGCCTCCCGGCATTCATTCCAGCTGGCCGGATCATAAAACTTGCAATTCAAACAACAATGTAAACAAGTCTTGCACTTTGGGCACGTATCCGTTGATCCGATACGCTGACTGGGTGCATATTCAATTTCATGTCCGCATTTGTAACATTTCATAGCGCACCTCCTTTGGTCTAAAATTATAAAAAATCAAAGGTAAATGCAAGAACAAAAAAGGCGTCCCCGCGTCGGGACGCCTTTTTTTTTGATCAGGCGTTCTCTATCCGCGCCTGTTTTGCAGCTTTTTTTTCTTTTCGGCGTCTGCTTCGCACCTCGAGCGTTGCATAGATGGTCGGCACCACAATTAAGGTCAGACCGGTGGCCACAATCAGACCTCCCATCACGGCGCGGGCCATGGGAGCCCAGGATTCACCGCTGGCGCCCAGTCCCAGCGCCAGTGGAAACATCGCCAGAATGGTTGTCAAAGCCGTCATCAGCACCGGTCGGATACGCACCCGTCCAGCTTCACGTATGGCATCAAACAGTTCATAATTGCGATCTCTGAGTTGATTGATATAATCAATTAGCACAATACCGTTATTGACCACGATCCCCACCAGCATAATAACGCCGATAAAGACGATTGCGCTGAATATGGTACCGGTCAGTAAAAGGCCCAACGCGACCCCGATAAAGGACAGGGGAACTGTGAACAAAATGACAAACGGATCGATAAAGGATTCAAACTGTGAAGCCATAACCATATACGTTAAAATAACCGCGATAAACATCGCCAGCAGCAGATAAAAGAATGATTCCTGCTGTTCTTCAGCCGCACCGCCGATTTCCAGTCGGAAATTAGTGGGAACTGCGATATCATCAACGACGTTTCTGACATCTTTTGTTACGCTTTTCAAATCCCGTCCGGCGATATCAATATTCACACTGACCTGACGTTCCTGGTCTTCCCGGTTGATGGTTTGAGGAGCATTGCTGTATTCAATATTGGATATAGCGCGTAACGGCACTTGTCGGCCCTGTGGTGTGACGAACAAAATATTATCCAGATACTGCTTGCTGGTTCGGTATTCTTCTGCCAGACGCACCCGAACATCATATTCATCCCCGCCTTCGCGGTACCGGGTCGCCACATTCCCCAGCAGACTGTTCTGCAGGGTGCCGCCAACCTGTGCGGTACTCAAACCAAGATCGGCAATGCGATCGCGGTCCAGATTGATAGCCAGTTCGGGTGAAGCATCTTCAAGCGTGCTTTGAACAAAATCTACGCCTTCAATTTCGCTTACTTTGGTCTTGATCTCCTCAGAAAGCGCACGCGCAACCTCCAGATCAAAACCGAATATTTGTATCACAATATCACCTTCGCCGAACATTTGGTTAAATCCGCCTTGAATAAATTTCACTTCAGTATCCGGCAATTCATTAAAGCGGTCCCGCAACACATCCTGAATTTCAAACTGGCTGCGCTCGCGCTCGCTTTGATCCGGCAGCGTAATTTGCATGGAACCCCGGTTCGATCCCTGTGACCCAAACAGCGCCATGATTCCTTCACCCTGGCCGAAATCCACATAAGTCAATTTGGCTTCCGGTACTTCTTCACGTACAATATCTTCCATGGTTCGCATGGTTTTCGCCATTTCATTCAGACTGATACCCGGAGAGCGCTCCACCTGCATTTCAATGAATCCCATATCATTTTCCGGAAGAAACTCGGCGCCGAGCATAACCAATATGATGACAGAGACGACAAACGCACCCATGGATAGCAGAATAACAATTTTGCGATGCAAAAGACTCCAGTCCAGCCATTTGCCGTAACGGGCGTACAACCGATTCATCATGGTTTCGATGCGGCGCGCCCAGTTCCCGAGCATGCCTTTTTGTTTATGCACCTGGCGAACGCGCAAAAAGCGTGATGCCAGCAACGGAATCAGGGTCAGCGCCACCAGCAGGGAAACAATCAACGAAAAACAAATGGTCAAGCCCATGTCCCGGAACAATTGTCCGGATAGACCCGGGACAAAGAGAATGGGGACAAATACCGAAATTGTGGTCAATGTCGAAGCTGTAATGGCCATCCCCACTTCAGAGGCGCCCTGGTCGGCGGCTTTATCAGCCGGCTGACCTTCTTCCTCATGCAGCCGGTAAATACTCTCCAACACCACAATCGCGTTATCCACAAGCAACCCGACCGCCAGCGCCAATCCGGCCATAGAAATCACATTCAATGTAAGATCAGCCAGCATCATGACAGCAAAGCTGAGTAATATTGAAATCGGAATAGACACGGCAACAATGAGTGAACTGCGGAAATTGCGTAAAAAGAACAACAGGACAAGAAACGCCAGGACAATGGCCTGAACCGCTGTACTGCCCAGATTGGACATGGATTGATTGATAAAATCCGCCTGATCCCAGAAAATATCCAGGCTTACCCCTTCAGGCATGGCGCTCTGGAGATCAGCCATTTGCGCATTGATCCGATCCGATGTGTTGACAATGTTGGCATCCGATTGTTTCTGTAAAAACACCATCACCGCCGGTCGGCCATTGGTCCAGACTTGCTGTCGGACCTCCTTGAATCCGTCAATGACATCCGCCACATCGCGAACGCGGATCACAGAACCGTTCATGGTTGTGACAGCCGTATTTCGAATCTGCTCAACATTGTCATACTCGCCCTGCGTCTGTATGGAAAACTCGGTGTGCTGATCATCGATAAACCCGGACGGTATCTGCAGATTGTTTTGCTGCAAGGCAGCGGTGACCTGCTGAATGGCAAGGTGATGCGCACGCAATCTCACCGGATCAATCATCACCCGAATTTCACGAGTCAGTCCGCCCGATGTATTGGCCGTTGCCACACCGGGAATACGTTCCAGACGCGGTTCAACTTCATCCAATGCAATCTGCCGCAATTCGGCAGGTCCATGCTGGTCCGAATTCACCATAATGTACATGATCGGCATTTGCGAAATATCAAATTTAAACAAAAGAGGATCGCTCATATCAGCGGGCAGATAATCGCGGATATAATCGAGATTATTCCGGACATCCATTTCCGCCTGGTCCATATCCGTGCCCCAGGCAAATTCAAGATACACCAGGGAGAGACCCTGTTTGGATTCAGAACTGACCTCTTTAATATTTTCCGAGGTTGCAACCGCCTCCTCAATCGGACGGGTCACAACCGTCTCTATATCTTCCGGTCCGACACCGGAATATTGTGAAATCACCACCATCATCGGAAATTCGAGTTCAGGATAAAGATTCAGTTTCAACTGGGTTAACCCGAACAATCCGAATCCGACAGCGATCAAGTAGATCATCGTAAATGTCACGCCGCGGCGTATGGATACTTTGGATAATTTCATAATTCACTTTCCTCTTTGACGATCTTGACAGGTGTTTGGTCTTTGATATTGTTCTGGCCTTCTACAATCAGTTTTTCTCCGACTTGCAGACCGCTGTCCACAGCCATGCGCACATGGTTGATGTAATTAATATCCAGTGTCCGTTGCTCA
The DNA here is from genome assembly GCA_034521575.1 of candidate division KSB1 bacterium. Lineage (NCBI taxonomy): Bacteria > Pseudomonadati > Candidatus Zhuqueibacterota bacterium. Next base: position 342,479 of record JAXHMJ010000002.1, on the reverse strand, counting down.
GCCAGGCTGTCTTTTACGACAAACACATGATATTCTTTGACCACCTGGTTGCCGCTGCTCTCACGGTTTAGACGTGTATTTTCAAGCGTCGCAAATCTCGGCACCAGGATCGTGTTTTCCACAATGCCGGTCACAATTTCAACTTTGGCGTACATACCGGAACGCAGCAACCCTTCAGGGTTATCAATATGAACTTTAACCGTCGCCATACGCGTCATCGGATCCAGAACCGGACTGATGCGTTTAACCTTACCTGTAAACACTTTATCTTTATAACTTTTAATATGAACACGCGCAGTTTGTCCCGTCTTGATTTTGCCGAGATCATTTTCAGTCACGTCGAACCGGATCTCTACGCTGTCCATCTGAACCATCAAAATAAGCGGCATACCGGGTGATGCCATATCACCGGCTTCCATATAGCGTCTGCCGACCACCCCCTGAATGGGCGAAGTAACCGTGGCATCCTTTAATCCCTCTTTTGCGCTTTGCAATCCCGCTTCAGCCTGTTCCAGTTGCGCTTTGGCGGCTTTGTATTGAGTTTTAACCTGATCATACTGTTGTTGACTCACCGCACCCTCTTTAAAAAGCCGTTCGCTGCGTTGAAACTCTTCTTTCATATTGGAATGCTGTGCTTCAGCGGCGGATAATGCAGCCCGGGCTTGTCTCACACCCTGACGGATGGAAGTCGCGTAAATTTCAGCCAGCGGTTCTCCTTTTTTCACCACATCTCCCTCTTTTACAAAGAAACGCGCAATGCGGTCGGGAATCTTGGAAAAAACTCTGACCTCCACCCGGGCTTTGATATCACCCTGGTAGGTGAGCGATTGTTCCAGATCACCACGCGTTACAGTTTGTACGGTCACCGGAACACGAACATCCTGTTCTTTTTCCTCGACACCTGTTGCGCATCCGAGCAGTACTGAAATAACCAGTACGACACAACCTATAGATAATATACGTTTCATTGGTTTCTCCCAAAGTTATTCTAATAGTCCGGTTAATGTTCCTGTTGCTTTGCGCAGTTCATATCTGGCCATTTGATAATCAAACAAAGACCGCAATTCGTTCAGCTGCGCCTGAGTCATCGCCGACTGGGCAGCCCAGACATCCAGTTGCGTGCTGGCGCCCTCTTCGTACATCATATTGGCCAGCCGATAAGACTCTTGCGCGAGTTCCACGGACTGCGCGGCGGCCTGATACTTTTCGCCGGCTTCCTGAAGATTATTATATGACATTTCCACTTCTGCGACAATGCCGTCTTTTAGCTGCTTGTCATGATCCAGGACGATTTTATAGTCCAGTTTGGCTTTTTGATAGGATTTATTGTTTTTGAATCCGCTGAACAGCGGCACCTGCAAACTGATACTTGAAGTAAAACCCTTGCTGAATTCATTCTGATTCAGTTTCCAGTCGTTCTGGTTCGCCATATAGGAATAATCGGTTTGGAATATCAATTTCGGCATAAACGCACTGCGCGCCGCTGTAATTCCCTTTTTGGCGATATAACGCTGTTCATGAAACGCCTGTACCTCGGGACGATATTGCAGGGCTTTGTCTTTCAGATCGCTCAAGGTCATTTCTGCCATGGATTCCTGTTCATAGAGCAAATTGCCGTCTACTTTTAGTTCCTGATTCCTGGGCAGACCCAGGACCATACGCAATTGTGTTAATGCAATCTGATAATTATTTCGGGCTGAAATAGCCTGGGGCTCTGTATTGGCCACATTGACCTCGGCACGCATTTTATCAAACCGGGATGCCGTACCTGCATTGTATTTTTTCGTCACCACATTTAGATTGGCCTTTGCCTGTTCCAGCGCCTCTTCCTGAACCGTCACCAGCTCTTTGGCCAAAATACAGGAGTAAAACGCCTGGGTTGAATTGTAAATCAATGACTGTTTTCTGGAAGCCTTGTCATATTCGGCGGCCTTGACTCCGGCCAAAGCCATTTGAATTCCGGAGAGTCCGGCGCCGCCGAGAAATAAAGGCTGCTGCAAGTTTGCGCCGTAACGGAACGAATTCTCCAGTCCAAACGCCACTTCGATATAGTCCGGCATCTGGCTGCTGAATTGATCCGGCAACGCCGGTTTTAAAAAGTTGGGCATTCGGGTGGTTTGAATATCCCAGTTGTGCTGAACATTGGCGTTGGCATTCACCTGCGGCAGCACCTGTGAATAGGCCTCCCACACACCGGCCTCGGCTTTTTGCACCTGCTTTTCAGCGCTCTGGTAACCCGGATTGTTTTCCAGGGCGATAGAGACACTTTTATCGAGTGTCAGAACCATAGGCTCCTGAGCCTGCAGCGAGACACTGATTAAAAAAATGATACACAACCCTGTGTACATTAGACGTTTCATAAAATCCTCCATGATCTCGAACTTTTTTTTTATTCATTCAATCCTTTAAAAAGCATTTCAACAATTTCTTCAGCCAGGTCATCGTTCAAAACATCCTCTTGCGAATGCAGTTGCTGCCAGATAAATGACTGCAGGACCCCGCCAACGATTCGCGCCGCCAGTTCAGGATGCGCGCTGGCGCCAAACTCACCTGTTTCAACAGCTTCCTGAATCATGGTTATTAATATTTTTCCTCGTGCTTCAGCTTCCGCCTGCATATCCACCAGAACCGGTTCCTTTTCCATTGAGGTGAACAGTTTTTGAAAAAAGCGGACATAATCCGGATGTGTCTTTGCCGCCTGGAAAAATTGTTTAAAAATCAAAACAAGCCGTTCCTTGACCGGAATGGGTTGTTTTGATGCTGACTCTAGGGTAGTAAACACATGATCCACACCGGTCTCGATCAGTTCTTTGTAAATACCCTCTTTACTTCCGAAATAATAATAGATCGTCGGTTTGGAAACATTGCATTTCTCGGATATTTCCCGCATGGAAACACCGTTATAGCCTTTTTCGGAAAAAAGTCTTGCAGCGACCTGAAAAATGGTGTTTTTTGTAGAACTGCAGTGCCTGTCATTTTGCTGCATCATTATATCCCGTTTTATGACTTACCGTTCGGTAAATTCAAGACGAATATTTTTTCTCATTGTTTCAACCAATCGCCTGATTTTAACATTTAATTTGACAAAATATTGCAAAATCTTACCTACCGTTCGGTAAATTTTCTTGTATAAACGTAGTGCAAGTCAAAAGGTTTCATATTTTAAAGCATTTTTCAGAATCTTTACACAGATTTTCCCGTTAAATCGGTGCTAACTATTCTGTAATGCTTGCTTTTCAGCAATAAATTTTATAAAATACAGGCTGAAAATTATGGTAAAATTATGATCAAACGCAGAAAAACCCGTAAAATATTTGTAGGGAATATTCCGATTGGCGGCGATGCTCCAATAGCTATTCAGAGTATGACCAATACAGATACAACAGACATTGCCGCCACTGTAAACCAGATCAAGGCTCTGGAAAGCGCCGGTTGCGATATTGTACGCACGGCCGTTCCGCAAAAACAGGCGCTAACCGCGTTTGCAGAGATCAAGAAACAAATCACGATCCCCCTGGTGGCGGACATTCATTTTGACTATAAACTGGCCCTGGGTTCACTGGACGCAGGAGCGGACAAAATCCGTATTAATCCCGGTAATATCGGAAAAAAAGAATATGTAGAAAAAGTCGTAAAAAAAGCGGTCCGATATAAAATCCCCATACGAGTCGGTGTCAATTCCGGTTCAATTGAAAAGGATTTATTGAACGAGGAAGGCGGCGCCACAGTCAATGCACTGGTGCGCAGCGGATTGCGCAATATCGACCTGTGCAGAGAGTTTGGGGCGGAAGATTTGGTCTTGTCTCTGAAATCATCCGATGTTTTAAAAACCATTGAAGCGTATCGATCCGCCGCGCGTCAAACCGATGTGCCTCTGCATATCGGGGTAACGGAAGCCGGGACGGTAAAAAGCGGCACGATCAAAAGCGCGGTGGGACTGGGCATCTTGCTCGCGGATGGTATTGGAGATACCCTGCGCGTCTCTTTAACAGGAGATCCGGTGGATGAAGTGACGGTCGGGCGGCAAATTCTGAAAAGCCTGAATCTCACACCTCCGGGTGTGAACATTATTTCCTGTCCCACCTGCGGACGAACTCGGGTGGATATGATTCCGATTGTGGACAGCGTAGAGAAACGTCTGGCGGGTATAGATAAACCACTGACACTGGCCATTATGGGCTGCGTGGTAAACGGACCGGGAGAAGCGCGGGAAGCGGATATCGGTGTCGCCTGTGGAAAAGACAGCGCTGTTTTGTTCAAAAAGGGAAAAATCATCCGCCGAATCAAAGAGGATCAGATTGTGCAAGAGCTGATAAACGAGGTAGAGAACTGGAAAGGTTGATGAAACTGGTAGAATGCGTGCCCAATTTCAGTGAAGGACGGGATGCCAAAAAAATTCAAACTATCCATGATGCGATCACATCGGTGTCCGGGGTAAAGGTACTGCATAGAGACAGCGGTTTTGATGTAAACCGAACGGTCATCACCTTTGCCGGAGACAAAATGAGTGTCTTCCAGGCCGCATTTAACGCCATTCAAACAGCTTTTGAATTGATTGATATGCGCTCTCACAAAGGTGTACATCCCCGGGTTGGCGCCACAGATGTGTGTCCGTTCATTCCATTAAGTGGTACGTCGATGCGGGACTGTATATCGCTTGCCCGCGAACTGGGGAAAAAAGTAGGCGCAGAACTTGACATACCGGTTTACCTATACGCGCATGCGGCTCTGATAGATGCCCGGCGCAATCTTTCCTGCATCCGAAGCGGTGAATATGAAGGATTTCAGACAAAACTCGAAAAAGCTGAATGGAAACCTGACTTTGGTCCCGCACGCTTTAACCCTGTCAGCGGAGCCACCGCCATTGGCGCTCGTCCTTTGCTCATCGCTTATAATATAAATCTTGACACAGAGGAACTTGATATTGCAAAAGAAATTGCAGCCGTTGTCCGGGAATCAGGAAAGCGCCTTGTTGATCCGGACGGCAGTGTAAAGAACATCCCCGGCCGTCTCAAACAGTGCAAAGCAATTGGCTGGACCCTGAAGCAATATAACAAAGTTCAGGTGTCCATGAATCTTGTTGATTTTACCGTAACACCGATGCACACAGCCTTTGAAACCGTCAAGGAAGAGGCAAAAAAAAGATCTGTGCATGTTACCGGCAGTGAACTGATTGGCATGTGTCCGCTTGAGGCGCTTTTGCAAGCGGGGCGGTATTATTTGCAATCAGATTCAAAACCGGATCAATTGATTCAAACGGCGGTGCAGGCGCTGGGGCTAAATGACCTCGGTCCTTTTGACCCGGACGCCAAAATCATAGAACGACAAATCACAAAACTATTTGATGAACCATGACAAAGACCATACCCTATCGATGCGTTGGTTTGGGGTTAATTGTTGTCGACCATTTACTGTTGACACAACATTATCCGGAACCCAACACAAAAAATATCGTTGATCATTATGTGATGCAGGGCGGCGGTCCTGTCCCCACAGCGCTGGCTGTGCTGGGACGATTGGGCATCCCCGGCACATTTATCTCTACGGTTGGTGACGATGAAATGGCGGATTTTCTGCAGCACGAATTAGAGCAGTTTCATGTGGATTGTTCCGCTCTGGAAAGACATCCGGATCGGATGACAGCCGAATCATTCGTCATTATCGATCAACGAAACGGAGACCGAACTATTTTTCTGAATCGTAATGGCAGTAGTATTTCAGACCTGAATGAGGCCTGTATAAACCACATACGCGAGGCTGAGATTCTGCATATAGACGGTCGAGACATTGACCTTTGTATTGAAACCGCTCAAATCGCCCGTCGACACAACACTCGGGTGTCTATTGATATCGGCAGCAACCGGCCCATTCCGGAAGAATTGCTTCAATGGGTTGATATCGCCATAGTCAGCGAGACGTTTTCAGAGCATCAAATAGAAAAAAGCCCTCTGAAAAGTGCGAAAAAATTATTAGATTTCGGTATTACAACCGCGGCGGTTACCTGTGGGGCCCAAGGCAGTTACTGGGCCAGCAGAGAGGAATCGTTTCACCAGCGCGCATTTCCGGTCCCGGTTGTAGATACCACAGGCGCGGGAGATGTATTTCACGGCGCCTCTTTATACGGCATCATGAATGGTTATACATTAAGGAAAACAGCACAATTCGCTTCAGCGGTTTCCGCGATCGTCTGCTCTCACATCGGCGGTAAACCGGGAATACCTGATCTTGGACAAATAGAACATTTTATTAATACTTTAACCGTATCATCGGAGGATTTATGAAGCATCGTCATATGTCAGTTTTGCTGTTGGGCATCATTCTGTTGTATGCTGCGTTGGGCGCTGCACAGGTCAGAACCATGTACGTCAAGGTAGCGGAAGAAAACCTGCGTATCGCTCCCAACGGCCGTAAAATCGGCACTATTCTCAAAGGCACGGAAATGACCATTCTGCAGGAACGGGACAACTGGGTGCAGGTGCAACTCACCGGCTGGTTCTGGAAGCCGTCCCTCACCGCATTCAAAGCTTCAGACGATTCCGGAGAATTTCATGCGCTGCATATTATGGTCAAAACGCGGGAAAAAGCGCAGGAGATCAAACAAAAGCTTGAACAGGGTCAGGATTTTTCAACATTGGCTCGCCAACATTCAATCGCGCCGAGCGCCTCTATTGGCGGTGACCTGGGTTATTTTGATCGCGGAGATTTTAGTCAGAAAATAGAGTCTGTGATTGTATCGCTTGATGTCAACAAAGTCAGTGATATTGTAGAAACAGCGCATGGTTACAATATTTTCAAACGTATAGAATAAATCACTTGCATCAATCATTTTTTATTGTTATATTTTAAGACTTTATGAGTTCTTGTTATATTGCAATTTTAGCATATAATGAAGAATCGACGATTGAATCCTTGATCTTTGACATAGCAAAGTATATTCATCCCGAACATATCCTGATTGTGGATGACGGGTCCGTTGATGCAACGGCGGAACGCGCGAGAAAAAGCAAGTGCACCGTGCTCTCTCATCCTTGCAATCTTGGCAAGGGTGATGCCATTCGGTCAGCTATCCGGTTCGGCGTGGCTCACAAATACAGATGGATGATCATGATGGATGCGGACTTGCAGCATCCCCCCAGTTCTCTGCCGGCTTTTTTTCATGCGATTGAAAGCGATGTTTCGGATGTCATTATCGCAAATCGAACCGATCGGCAGCGCTGTATGCCGGCCCATCGTCAATTGAGCAACGGGATTACTTCCATTATGGTCTCGCTTGTTTCCGGCGCACGCATCCGGGACAGTCAATGCGGATATCGCGCCTTGCGATTAGACGCTCTAAAGGCCATGAATTTCTGTGAACGAGGGTTTCAAGTTGAATCTGAAATGCTGATTAAACTGGGTAAAACCGGGAGCCGTTTTGCAGAAATCCCCATTCGCACCGTGTACACAAATAAAGGCAGCGCCATTCATCCGGTTCGGGATACTCTGTTGTTTGCCAAACTCATTTTCAAAAGCCTGACCTGGCAGTGAATCAAAACAAAGGTTTTTATCAAAGCTGATAACATTGAGGTCAATGGATTAAAAGTTGGCGAATTAATAAAATATACCCGCCCCTGGCGGGTTGTTTCAAATCTCAAATACATTCTCCCAATATCGGGGCGTAGCGCAGTCCGGTTAGCGCGCCTGCTTCGGGAGCAGGAAGTCGGAAGTTCAAATCTTCTCGCCCCGACCAGAGCTGGTTTTAAAAAAACCAGCTTTTTTTTGTTATAGCAGCCTGTCCCCATTTCCCAAGGGGCTGGTCATTGTATTTTTATTTCGAACCTTATATCGGCATTACACAAAATCGAGCGGATCATGAAAAAACACCATCTCATCCAATTTTTGCAGGGACTTGCATTGGGCTCCGCCAACGTTATCCCCGGCGTGTCCGGCGGTACCATGGCGCTGTTGTTCGGCATTTTTGAGCGGCTCATCAATGCCATCAAATCGTTTAATTTGACGGCGCTGCAATGGCTCGGACAGCGTGAATGGCGTAAATTTGCCCAACACACCGATTTCGTGTTTCTGATGTCCCTGCTTTTCGGGATCGTCGCTGCCATTCTGTCGCTGGCAGAATTATTGGATTTTCTCTTTCAGCGCTATCCGGAATGGGTATGGTCTTTTTTCCTGGGGCTTATCCTGGCCTCGGTCTATTTTGTCGGCAGACGCATCGAACACTGGCGCCCGCCGGTGTTTATCATGCTGATTGCCGGGGCAGCCCTGGCGCTGTTTATCTCGTTTGTCAATCCCGCCACCGAAAATGACGGTTTTTTTTACCTGATTCTTTGCGGCGCCGTCAGCATGTGCAGCATGATCCTGCCCGGACTTTCGGGGTCGTTTGTTCTGGTTTTAATGGGGAATTATCAACTGGTCATGATTCATGCTGTGAGTCAGCGCGATTTTACCATCCTTTTGCCCGTCGCATTGGGCGCGGGACTCGGTTTGGTTTTATTCGCCAATTTGATTGCATGGATTTTTAAACATTTCCGCAATGCGACGCTGGGATTGCTCACAGGATTTATTTTCGGATCGGTCGGAGTGTTGTGGCCGTGGAAAAACACACTGTATCTGCGGGATGCTGCCGGGGAATTGATCATCAAGGAAGGTGAGGCGGTCATTACCGGCTATCGGCCGTTTTTCCCGGATGTCTTTACGTCAGAGTTTGCGGTTGCGCTGCTGCTGATGGTTGTTGGGGCGGGTTTGATTATTTTGATTGAGCGGTCCGCGCCGGAGAAAGAATCGTAGAACAGCAAATTGATCTATCGTCTCACGAGAATCAATATTCATATTCCAGTCGAATTCCGGCCTATTCCGTCCCGACGGGACGGGGACCATGATGATGATTCTGACTAGAGATATTTTGTCCCTACGGGACAAGGCCGCGGCCGGCATTGAATGCAATAGCGGCAAGAGCGCAGACCGTATCCCCATCGCCCACCGGCGGATTCATTCGTAGACGGTTGAGCGTGGCCGCGCTCTACCTGCCCATGGAATACCAGACAGAACGATCGCACCGCCCCAATTTGCAAAAACATATTCAAATCCGCAAAACACTCGCTATAATGAAACTTTGCACAATCCCCGTCCCGGCAGGGACGGCATATCTATAGCTACAATCGTCGTTCGAAACCGGCGGCCCGTAGGGTCGCAATATGAACAATTTTAATCAGGGTGTGGAAAATCAATTTCAGCACATCCCGGAATCAATCGTTGGCATCGTTGACCGACGTCTCCGGCATATGCCGCCCCGAACGGGGCGCCTTTTTTTGTTCGCATGGGTTCTATAGATATTTTGTCCCTACGGGACAGGTTGGGGTGATGACAGAAAAAAATATCCTGGAGAATGTTCAATTTATACTGACTAGGAAATGTCCAAAGCATAGAATTTGATCAAATATCTTTATTCACCATTGAAAAAATTCGGACAGCTGTTTCTTCAATGATGCACAATCCCCGTCCCGGCAGGGACGGTATATCTATAGCTACAATCGTCGTTCGAAACCGGCGTCCCGTCAGGGACGCGATAGGCGCAATATTAATCAGGGTGTGGGAAACCCCTTTCAGCACATCACATGATTAATAGTATGTTGCGTTGTTTGTAAATTACGGCATATCCAATTTCGAGACAAAGGACAAACTGTATATTAGATTAGATATAAATTCTGAATCCACGTGCTTTAATGACGACATATGCAACTTTGTTATTTCATTCTACTCAATATCATAAAAAATATAACGATCACTGTAATCAACGTTAAAATTATCTAAAAATTCGATATATTCTGTCCTAAAAGATTTCTTTCTATGATGTTTTTCCTGATTTTTTATATACGTCGCAACATTATTGATTTGTGAGTGCGAATACGAAAACGCTCCATATCCGGCTTGCCATCCGAATTTTCCACAAGCCAGTCTACGCTCATTAATCCAGGTAGACGAACATCCCTTGATATCCTGAAGAAGGTCAGGTATTAATTGGTGCGGCTTATAACCAATAAATAGGTGCAAATGATCCGGCATTCCATTTATTGCAATGAGTTTGTGCTTGTTATTCTGAGCAATTCCGGTGATATATTTATAAAGCTCATCTTTCCAGTCCGATTGAATCAAAGACATTCTGTTTTTCACTGCGAACACGAATTGAAGGTAGATTTGTGTATAGGTATTTGCCATTGTTCCCTCCTAGTGATAGATCCCCAGGTTGATATATATTTTGACGTTGTTTGTATTTAAAATATGTAAATTGTATTAAAAAAGCAAAGAGCTTTTCTATTAATGGAAACAATACTCAATATTTGAGGTTTGCTTCCGTTTCCGGCATATCGCACCCCTAACGGGGCGCTTTTTTTTGGCCGCATGGGTTCTATAGATATTTTGTCCCTACGGGACAAATTTGGTAAATGACAGGATTGAATATAATAAAGAAGCATAACCGAATTCCTGTGCCCATGAAAAATCAGACAAGATGATTACGTACAATTATTGCTTTTTATTACGTATAAATCCGTGGCGGCAGCGCAGACCGCATCCTCTTCGCTCACCGTCCCGGCGCCAATCAGCCGAAAGGCAGACGCGATACCGGGGCTCTGAAATAAAAGCCTCCGTTAGCCGGCAAAGGCTAACGGACGGTCATTGGCGAAGGAGACGATCAAAACCTGTATTTTAAAATAGCTTGCGATTCAGACAAAGAATCGCTTGAGTATTTTTTCCTTTCCGAACCCAGAGACCCTGTCCGCCCACCGGCGGATTCATTCGTAGACGGTTGAGCATGGCCGCGCTCTACCTGTCTACGGAATACCAGGCAAGAGGATTCCGTATAAAAATTGACTTTGACACCGTATAATCCGGGCATGGATCATCAGCTCAACGGCGGCCTTTCTCAAAAAACGCAAACCATTTTTCGCCCGCGCACCGCCAAATTTGCAAAAGCATATTCAAATCCGCAAAACACTCGCTATAATGAAACTTTGCACAATCCCCGTCCCCGTAGGGACGGCATATCTATAGCTACAATCGTCGTTCGAAACCGGCGGCCCGTAGGGACGCAATATGAACAATGTTAATCAGGGTGTGGAAAATCAATTTCAGCACATCCCGGAATCAATCGTTGGCCGCGTTGCACGCCGTCTCCGGCATATCGCACCCCGAACGGGGCGCGTTATTTTTCGCATGGGTTCTATAGATATTTTGTCCCTACGGGACAAGGCCGCGGCCGGCATTCAATGCAATAGTGCCAAGAGCGCAGACCGTATCCCCATCGCCCACCGGCGGATTCATTCGTAGGCGGTTGAGCGTGGCCGCGCTCTACCTGTCTACGGAATACCAGGCAAGAGGATTCCGTATAAAAATTGACTTTGACACCGTATAATCCGGGCATGGATCATCAGCTCGACGGCGGCCTTTCTCAAAAAACGCAAACCATTTTTCGCCCGCGCACCGCCAAATTTGCAAAAGCATATTCAAATCCGCAAAACACTCGCTATAATGAAACTTTGCACAATCCCCGTCCCCGTAGGGACGGCATATCTATAGCTACAATCGTCGTTCGAAACCGGCGGCCCGTAGGGACGCAATATGAACAATGTTAATCAGGGTGTGGAAAATCAATTTCAGCACATCCCGGAATCAATCGTTTGCATCGTTGACCGACGTCTCCGGCATATCGCACCCCGAACGGGGCGCGTTATTTTTGTTCGCATGGGTTCTATAGATATTTTGTCCCTACGGGACAGGTTGGGGTGACGCCGGGATTAAAGGAAGTGGAAAGTTTAAATTTATGCTATCAACGAAATATAAAATATACAAAAGCTTGACATATTCAAACCCGGGAAACACTCGATATGCTGAACCTTCAATGATGCACAATCCCCGTCCCCGTAGGGACGGCATATCTATAGCTACAATCATCGTTCGAAACCGGCGGCCCGTAGGGACGCGACAGGCGCCATTTTAATCAGGGTGTGGAAAATCAATTTCAGCACATCCCGGAATCAATCGTTGGCCGCGTTGCACGCCGTCTCCGGCATATCGCACCCCGAACGGGGCGCCTTTTTTTGTTCGCGTTTGTTCTATAGATATTTTGTCCCTACGGGACAGGTTGGGTGTCGTTTGGATCAATATCATGATTAAAAATAGCCATTGACGACGGACGTAAGGTTTACGTTCCGGCATAATCCATCCCAATGGGACGGATTATCTGGTAGCACTTCTGGCTACAGATATCTTGTCCCCACAGGACAGGGTGTGTTGCCTGGAATGAAGGCGATGAAAAGATAACTCTGCATGCTGAACCTTTGTTTATGCAAAATACCAGTCCCGGCAGGGACGGCATATCTATAGCTACAATCGTCGTTCGAAACCGGCGTCCCGTTAGGGACGCGATATGAACAATTTTAATCAGGGTGTGGAAAATCAATTTCAGCACATCCCGGAATCAATCGTTGGCCGCGTTGCACGCCGTCTCCGGCATATCGCACCCCGAACGGGGCGCGTTATTTTTGTTCGCATGGGTTCTATAGATATTTTGTCCCTACGGGACAAGGCCGCGGCCGGCATTCAATGCAATAGTGCCAAGAGCGCAGACCGTATCCCCATCGCCCACCGGCGGATTCATTCGTAGGCGGTTGAGCGTGGCCGCGCCTCCCTGCCCATGGAATACCAGACAGAACGATCGCACCGCCCCAATTTGCAAAAGCATATTCAAATCTGCAAAACACTCGCTATAATGAAACTTTGCACAATCCCCGTCCCGGCAGGGACGGTATATCTATAGCTACAATCGTCGTTCGAAACCGGCGTCCCGTAGGGACGCGATATGAACAATTTTAATCAGGATGTGGAAAATCAATTTCAGCACATCCCGGAATCAATCGTTTGCAGCGTTGACCGACGTCTCCGGCATATCGCACCCCGAACGGGGCGCGTTATTTTTGTTCGCATGGGTTCTATAGATATTTTGTCCCTACGGGACAGGTTGGGGTGACGCCGGGATTAAAGGAAGTGGAAAGTTTAAATTTATGCTATCAACGAAATATAAAATATACAAAAGCTTGACATATTCAAACCCGGGAAACACTCGATATGCTGAACCTTCAATGATGCACAATCCCCGTCCCGGCAGGGACGGTATATCTATAGCATTATTCGTGACAGAAAATCAGGCGTCCCGGCAGGGACGCGATAAGCGTCATGTTCGTTATCGGTCGGTAAATTTGTCCAGCACATACCGGAATTAAGGTTTTACGGCGTTGTTTCACGATTCCGGCATATGCCGCCCCGAGAGACGCGACAGGTCCCGCTGGGACGGGGGCTCGGGGGCATTTCTGGCTATGCGTCAAAGGAAGAAAATGCAGTTGAAAAGAGCAAGTCTTCATGTCCAACTGGTGCTCAGCCTCGAATCATTGGGAAATCTCGTCCCGGTTAATGTCATTGAATTGAGTAACCATTTTTCCCCAAAATGCGGTTTTTTAATCGTGATTTACTGTTTGGTAATTTTGAACAAAAATCAGCAGATCGTCTGAACGTATTCGCTCATCAAATAATGTAATAAGGTTTTCGTTCATCTAATCTAAAGGCTACCAAGCTTGAACGGCTTTGAATAAGGTTTAAATCTTGCTGTTTCGTATTGAATATTGTGTGATATCCATTTTAAGGTTTTACAATTCAATAATCAAGTTCGTTGCCCAATTTTTAATATTTCAAAAAAGCAGACAAACAATCAAACGCTCAAAAAATGAATTTATATTTTCTCCCCAAAAAGCGCCTGCATAAAGCGCAGGCGCTTGTGAATGATAGTATTTTTTATTCAAGGGTAACGCGGTACTCGCCCTTTGCATTCTTTTCAATCTCATCCATCGTAAGGACTCTGGGTGAGTTATACAGCGCTCGCACGGAATCGGGATCATTGGCTTTGAACAGCCAGTTGGCCCATCCCATAAACCAGGTCCATTGCGGCTGTTCATCAAGAATATCAGGTTCAGGCATTTTTCCGATTTCACCCAGCGAAATAACTTTATCGCCGGCCAGTTCAATCAAATCATCATGATGACTCTGTTTGTAATCATTGTGATAGACATCAGCGGCCAGCACATCAACATATTCGAGTCCGGGAAAATAGAGATCATAATCGTATGCCTCGTCGCCCGGTGTATCGCGCGGTGCGTTGGGATTCCATACCCAGATCAGATTGTTGAGGTTATGATGATTGACCAGACGATCATACATCATTTTCCACAGCTTTTGGAAACCGTCCTCTCCCCTTTTGTCACACCACCAGAACCAGATACCGTTCATCTCATGGTAGGGCCGCCAGAGCACCGGAACATTTGCTTTTTGCAGTTCCTTCAAATGCACAGCCACATGATCAACCTGTTCCCGCCATTGTTGATTCAGCTGCGTGCCCGGAGTCGTCAAACTGTCCCATTGCTGCTCAGAGACTCCCGGCTTCCACAACCAGATGCTCTCATGATCACAGGAATCGCCGTCCGCGGGAAAACAGGCATGCCACATTAATGTGATGATATGTCCCCTGGCATACAATTCCTTTGCTGTCTCGACCATGTTGCTCCTGACAACCGCCGGATCATTGCCGCGAAAATTGAAACTGAAATCTGATCCCCAGACCACAGGCATTGAACCGGTCATTTCTTCAACAGCCGTTGAATATTGCAGCGGATTATTGGGACCATTATGATGTCCGGACAACACATATTCGCCTCTGATCTCGTACAGAAAATCCAGCAAGGCACGCGCCTCCGGTATGGTATCGGGATTAACCGGTTGCGGATGATCGACACCGGATTGGCATCCCACCATCAGTACAACAGCCAAACCGGCCAGAAAGAGGGTCAAAAGTTTTAAATCCATAGTTCTCTTCTCCTGTTAAGGTGATCTAAATCGTTTTCGGTTTCTTGCAAACTACAAATACAGCATGATTTTTTCAAGTTATATTTTCAGGTATGACAATAAATTACAAAACGGACAGAGAACAGAGGGCAGAGGGCAGAGGACAGAGGACAGAGGACAGAATTAGCTAATAAATAATGAAATATCAAGTAATTTTTCAGGTTTAATTGTTGATTTGTTGAAAGGTTTATGCCCGAGTAAACATTAAGCAGTAAACAGCAAAAATGAACTGACTTTAGATGATATCAAGTGATTTCCGGGGGAGCTGTTGAGGGATTTAAAAGCTTGAAAAAGTAGGCAGGATACAGTAGAGAGAACAATAAATATCTATTCCGGCGGACAATCAGCTGTCACAGTAAAACTGCGATTGTTTGCGGTAGAATGCGGCGTATTCGTTGTTGTTCTTCATGAGGTCCCGATGCGGGCCCTGTTCGGTAATCCGGCCGTTTTGCAGGAACAGCACGCGATCGGCCAGGGAAGCGCTGGCGAGCCGGTGGCTGATCCAGATGCTGGTTTTATCCCTGGTCATGGATTTGAGACGCTGCAGCAGGTCATACTCGGCCTGTGCATCCAGGGCGCTGGTGGGTTCATCGAAAATGACAATAGGGGCATCGCGCATAAACACCCGGGCCAGGGCAATTTTCTGCCACTCTCCCGCACTCAAATCCATGCCGTTCTCAAAGCGTTTGCCCAGCGGCGTTTGATAGCTGTCCGGGAGTTCCTGTAAACGAGAATGAATTCCGGCAGTTTGCGCCGCAGTTTGAATGGTCTGTTCGTCGGTCTGCGAATGAATATCGCCCAGCCGAATATTTTCAGATGCGGATAAATGATATCTCGAAAAATCCTGAAACACCACACTCAGAGCTTGTCTCAAATCTTTGATTCTGTAGTGTTGAATATTCAATCCATTGATTTCGATCGTTCCGGTATCCGGATCATACAATCGGCATAACAGCTTGACCAGAGTGGATTTCCCGGAACCGTTCGGACCCACCAATGCAATATGTTCTTTTGCCCGAACCTTAAAAGACAGATCGGTAAACACCGGCTGCGCTGCAAACGGATACGTAAAGGCCACCTGTCTGAATTCAATAGCGCCGGCTTTTGCAGAAATTTTTTCGGGGTCGGGCGGATCTTGAATCTCCGGCTCGAACCTCAGGAACTCGAACAGATTAGCGAGGTAAAGCGAATCTTCAAATAATTTGGCCAGACTGGAAAGCATGGCGCGCAGATAATTCACGCCTTTTTGAAACGCCTGGTAATACATGACCATATCGCCCAGGGTGATCAAGCCCATAACAGCGCGATAGGCCACAAAGGCAAAGGATCCGAAAATCGTGAGCACGGTTATGCACTGGGCCGCGACTTGATGCAGGGAGCGTTTCTGCGCCAGTTGCAGCCGTTCTGTTCTCAATTCGGTTTTGAGATGGCTGAATCGGTTGATGAATTCATTCCCCAGATCAAACAAACGGATCTCTTTAGCATATTGATCCTCTGTGAGGATAGAGGAATAATAGGCAGATTTGCGCATGGCGTCGGTGTTCGCCAGTTCCCAGTGAAACAATCGATCGGAATAACGCAGCTGAAACCAGATTCCGGGAACAGCCGCAATCAGCAGCAGCAGTGACACGAGCCAATGAAACGACAACAACAAGGAGAGCATGGCAAGCATGGAGACGCCGTTCTGCAGCAGTTGAGCCGTATTGTCAAAGGTGGCCGTGGGACGCGAAAGCGCCTGCTTTTGCGCGCGGTGCATGGAATCATAATAGTGGGCGTTTTCATAATAGGCATAATCCATACGCACGGATTGTTCATGAATCCGGTCGCTCAACTCGTCCAGCACCTGCATTTTTTGTTTTTCCTGTAAAAAGCGGGAAAAAGAATTCAGGGAATACAGAGCAAGATGGGTCAACGTCAGGGCAGCGATTAACAGCAGAATGGGAAACGGATCGGGCTGTGCTTCGGATATAGCCTTTGTCACACTGTCAACGATGAGCTTCATCAGATAAACCGTGAGCAGCGGCAGGACGCCCTGAACAAGCACCAGCAACAGGCGTAATACAGTGTTCAATCGGGAATTGCGCCAGATGATCTCCAGGGCGCGGGGAATGAATTTGATATGCGTGATATGTTTCAAACCGAAAATCCCGTGATTCCGCACATAACCAATCAATGATTTAAAATACAACCATTATCAAAAAGAAACAGTTTTTCGCTTCTATAACGAATCGAGTTGGAAATTTACAAACGAGGACGTCAAGATCATTAAAAATCCAATTCACGCAAAGAAGCAGAGATCGCAAAAAAAACCAAGAGATCATCCATATGATGCTTTCAAACAGTTGAGAATCTTTATTGGCCTGTGTTTTACCATGTGCACTTTTTTTCCCTCTGCGCCCTCTCGCGCCTCTGCGTGCAATGCTTCGATAATCAATCCACACAACAATAATAAAATATAGACCTTACAGATTTCCATTCAGCTTTTTTTGCATGACTGCTCATTTACTTTTTATATTGAACCATTCAAAACCTTAGAGACACATCATGTAACCAAAAAACCTGTCTTTGCATCGCGGCAAACCTGCTTTTTTATCCCCGTTAAACATCCTGAATTTTTACGGTTGAATGCCGTTATGCCAGCTATCGCCGAACACCTGCAGATCAACTCCATCGATTATCTGCACACCTCCTTGAGTTCCATATCCACAATTAAAAAACTGCTCTCTGGAATAAAGATCAAATTCAGGTGAGCCTTCAGCATGCCATGAATCGCCAAATTGCTGCAAATCAACTCCATCCACATACCCATTGCCATCGTAGTCACTGAATATACGTCGATATAGAACAAATACACCTTCTTTATCGCTTATATTAATTGTGACGGTGTTGGCAGAAGCATCGATGGTTCCGCCTAACCATATCCACACTTTAGCGCTCTCATTCAGCCAGGCCACGCCCCAATAGGCGGCAGATTCTTCAAATCCCGCGGCATCCGCATCGGTGTAATGAAACTCGACATCCGCCGTATAACTGTTGATGGAGGCCGGAACCTCCAAGGTCCAGTATAACGGGATTTCATCGGTACAGGGCAAGGGCGTATAAGCGGTATTGGTCTGGGTCAGGGTCACATCACCGGACCCGTCCAACGCGGTGACATTCATTCCCCATTCATGCCCGTCGCCCGGATCATTGAATGTATAGTTTCCCGCGGATGAAATATTCAACGTCTCGCTGAACACCGGCACATCCGACAAAATCAGATCACCGTACAGGGCAGGGATCAGATACGGGTCATCCTGGGGCAGGGTCTGCAGCGCCGACGGCCAGATCCCTGTTGTGGTTGAAGACGCCGCGTCCAGGGCGGAGATATAGAGTCCCAGCTCATCACCGGGAGCGGCATTCAGCATACTGTTGGCCAGGTCAAATTTCATTTCGTAATGCATTTGGCCCGACTGTAAATCCGAGCTCTGGCTGATATCGGCATCGGTTGAGGTATCGGGGAAGCTCAAAGAGCGCGGCCAGAATCCGGTGATTGAGCGGACCTGATTTTCTGCAGAAAATTCCGCCTGACGGATCCAGACATTGCCCTCAGAGGTGCCCGAAGACGGCCAGGCTCGATTTTGATCCGCATCCAGATACAACGCCAGCTGATCATCAATATCCTGAGCCGTGTTTGATTCATCGCGCACGGCCACATACAGATAGTCCTGATCATTCATCATGAACAGCTTGACCGGATCGGCGATGCCGTCCGAGGTGATTGCCACGGAATCGGCCTCACTCCATTCAGCGGCGTCAATATTTCCGTCCAGCGTCGGCGGATTCAAGGTAAAGCCCGACAAAATTTGCCGTCCCTGAGCCTGCGGGGCAGCATGAACCTGATAGGAATCGTCGCTTTCGCCGGAGGCATATTGGGCGGTGATTTTATAATAATAAAGCTGTCCGTTTGTGACGCTGGCATCGCGGTAGAACTGCCGCGTCGATCCCGTAGCAACGACAGAGAACGGTCCGGAGGCGCCGGTACTGCGATAAACGGTATAGGACTGCAGGTCCTCCAGCATGGCCTCTTGTTCCTGATCCGGGGCATTGAATTGACGGATGTCCTGATCCGGTGCAGCGTTGATTGTGGTAAATGACAACGCATGAACGCGGGGTGATGTGTAAAACTCGGACATATGGGTGGAGGATGCCCGTTCAATCGGCGCGCTGCCAACCGGGGCGTCCCAGACCAGCGGAACCGCAAGGTTGTGACTTTGCAAGGCTCTGACATTGCGCGGTGGCGCCGGTTTTCCGGCATAGCCGTTGTCGAAAAAGTCCAGATAATCCGCCATGACATCCGATGTTATCGAGGCGCCGTCCACGAGTCCGCCGAACAGAAACGACGCGCCGATGGTGCGATACGTGCCGCTGTCAAAAGCAATGCCGCAGGCAAATTCCGGATTGTTGTTGTTGTGGACAATAAAAGCGCCGGATTTGGGCGCCAGGCGGTCGATATAGGCATTGGGACCGCTGTATTCAAGATCGAGGCCGCGCAGGTTATTGGCGCCGCGCACCGTATCGAGCGAGGCGGCTTGCGTCCCATCCGACAATCCGGTGATCTGAAATTTGACATGCAGATCGGTGACGTCATCATAAGCCCAGGTATCGCCGCCTTCCATGTACAGAGCGCCGCCGTTGTCCAGATAATCGACCAGTGCAGCGATATCTGCAGAATCATTCACCGGGTCCAGGACCCGGTTGTTCGGATCGGCGCCCAGACAGACAAATACATAGTCATAGCTGCCCAGAGTGACACCGCTGAGATCAGAGGCGGTTCTTAATGTCCCGGTTACACCCTGACTTGACAGCGCACTGTTCATGTCCGACCCACTGCCGCCGGTGACACCTGAGGGTTCCCAGATGAGGGCGGTTTGGGCGCCGACATTTGAGGCTATTAAGAGTGCTATATAATATACTATTTTCATATTGTACCGGAAAAAAATGCCGGTTATACCCAGCATAAGCTAAAAAAAATATTTTAAAAACAATTTCTTTATACAGCTGATGAACAAACGCTACCACATGAATTTTCAACATCACATTGTCCAATTTCGTTTTGTTGAGATAAGTTACTTCCTGTACAATCACCTAAAATTAAATTTTCCTGCTCATGATTATGAACCAGTATCTTTAAACTCGGTTTCACCCACGTTTTTTTCATAACCCTCTCCTCTTTATTTTAATATTACCTCAGTAACATCATTTTCCGGCTTTTTATTTCTTTGCCAGCTTGAAGCCGGTAAATATAAACCCCGCTCGATACCGGTTCATTCATTTGATCAGTAGCGTCCCAGCGTACCACATGCTGGCCGGCGGACTGATGCGCGCTCACCAGCGATTTGATTTTGCGTCCGGTCATGTCAAAAATAGTCAATTCAGTGTATCCTGAAAGAGGCAAGTCATACCGAATCAAAGTCACCGGATTAAACGGATTTGGAAAATTGCTATACAACCGATAGTCTTCCGGTGCATGTTGCGCATCTACAACATCCGTGCTGATCATTACTTCAATCGGGCCAAACAATTCTGTCTGTCCATCTGTGTCCACCTGCTCGAGCATGTACCAATAGCTCTCAACAGTCTGTAATTGAGAGTCCCGATATTCATAGGTGTTTTGAGTAGTACTTGTTCCAGCTGCATTTATCAGTTCACTGTTAATTTTAACATAACCATCAGATTGAGATTCAGAGCGCAAAACATTGAAACCCAAGGCATTTTGTTCACTCTGAGTTGTCCATTTGATCGTAACCTGTTCAGCATCCAACCATGCCTCAAAGGATGAAAGCTCTACGGGTAGGGACCCCCCACCGAATGTGGCTTGATGGTCATAATTTGTTAGATAGTCACCCTCAGAATCATTTGTTACATATTGTACACTAGAAAACGTAATACCTTTGGGATTATCCACTGCAGCCTGTAATGTAAAATAACCAAGATACCCATTACCATCAGGAGCTTCTGCATCCGTTTGTTCTCCGCTCGCCGTATAGGCGACGTCTCTGTATCCAGAGCCAGCTGAACCTGTGGAAGTTAATGAACTTCCCAAAATATTGGATTCAGTAAATCCATTATTCGGAGAATATCCACCATCATTAATTTCTGATGGATCATAGTTCATAATAAAATCAAATTCATCTAAATCGGAAACCCCAACACAATAACAGTGAACATAAAAAACGTCTCCCGAAGTCAAGCCCTCAACATGGGTCACATTGTCATTTGTACCATTTCCCGGTGAGGACAACTCTATATCTACTCGAAATTCTGCACCGGCATTTGGACCAGCCATCAGCAATGCCGGTATAATCAACAATACAAAAGAAAATATTAATAGTATCGATCGTTTCATCTTTGCCTCCTGTTTAATAATTACCACCATTATGCCAGCAATCTCCAAAAACCTGTAAATCCACCCCATCAATTATCTGATTACCACCACTCATATTTTTGTTATAGTTAAAAAAGCTGGGATCACTTCCTGTGGTAAAGCCGGATGTTTGCTGCCATACATCTCCAAAACGCTGTAAATCCACTCCATCCACATACCCATTACCATTTACATCTCCAAAAATCCGTCGGTAGAGTGCAAAAGTACCGGTGGGAGTGACACCCGATACTTCAATATAATTGCCGCTCGAATGCACAGTTCCTCCAACCCAGTTCCATGAGTTTGACCCGGGATTGTATTGCGCAATCCCGATATAATCTGAATTCTCGGCAAAACCGGCAACATCCTCATCATTATAATAAAAATAAATACGCACCGTGTTAAAAATATCACCGGAAAACTCCCAATGATAGGGCGCCACATCCGCGCCCGGCGCATCAGCCGGCGCCTGATTGTTTTGCGTGACAGTCAATGTGCCGTCATCGCCTTTTTGAATTTCAACTTTGACCGCATGACCGTCTCCCGGCGCATCACCGCTGCTGCCGCCTTCATTAAAATCGTACCAGCCGTTGCCGCTGATGGTTTCGGTATCGGAAACCGGATCACTGTTTAAAATAACATCCACGAACGGATCGTATGTTTCAGGCGGATAAGGCTGCTTGTAAACCGAATTGTTGGAATTGTCCACTTCTTCCAGGGTATAATAATAGCGCCCGCTTTCGGATGGCGAATCCGTTACATCATAGGTGCCGGGACCGTCAGCTAGAACAAAGGATACAACTTTGGTTCCATAGGATGTGGAATTGGTGGATCGCCAGATATTAAAATGCGACACATTGCTTTCACTGCCGGTTTCCCGGTGGACATCCACATGCTGATTGGGTTTATCAAATACGGTATAAAACTCGACCAAGGTGATATGCACAGGGTGATCCTGGGAGCGGCCTAAATTAAAAAACATGCATACGGTCAGTACAAAAAAAATCAAGCGCTTCATTAAAGTTCTCCTCAGGTTAAAGATAATATCACAATATTTTTACAAAAAAACAACATTTTTCATCGGGCAACCAAGACTTTTCCGGTTTTTTGCACCTGTTCATCCTGATCTTTTGCTTTAATCTGATACAGATAGACGCCATTCGCAATTCTATCGCCGTTTCCATCCCGGCCGTCCCAGGGAACCGCATTGAAACCCACCGGCAATAGTCCGGGCTGTAGCACGCAAATGAGTCGGCCGCTTGTTGTGAACAGTCGAAGCGCGTAACATCAGCGGATTTATCATTCACCAGCACAAAGGTGAATTCCGTTTCATCACGCATGGGATTGGGGACATTCATAACCTGTTCCAGCGCACAATCAGACTCGAGCCGAAACATGATCTTGTTCAGTTTCGCGGCCTCATTGCCAAGATGCAATGGCGTGTCAAGTGACAATTCGTAGGTTCCATCAGGCCATCCGGATGTATTCAATTGCAATCGGGTTTTTGACCCGGTTTGTTCAACCACCTCAAACTCAACAGGATCTTCGTTCAGATAAAAACCGAGCCTGTCGGTGATCACATGCTGCTCACTCTCAAGGATCACCCACAGCCTGGAATTTGCGGGGATAATATCACCCGAGAATACATCCTGCAGACGTTGTTCTGAATGAATCTGATAGGCTATAGTGTGAATGGTGTTTTCCTGAACAGACGTGGTCATGACGGTCCAGTTCACCGTTTTTTTATCTCCCGGACGCCAGACAACCTCCGGCATCAGATTCAATGTATCAGACCCCATGCTTACCTTAAAAGTCAGCGTATCCCCGGCCCGGGCGCCGTCCAGAGTCGCAGTTTCGGGATTATCGGCATAAATACGCAGGGGACCGATGCGTCCGCTGTCATTTTGAACGCTTGTTTCCTGCAAGAAATTGTCGCCGTTCCAAATGGTAACCGGACTTCCGGCGGCAAGCGGTTCACCGCCCATGGACACCGTACCCGAATACTGTGCGGACACAAAATGTTCAGCGGCAGGCAGATGCAGGGCCATGGACGGATCGCCAAAGGAAATATAAAACCAGACATGATCCCAATAGCTCGGATGCGTGCTGTACATCACCTGCGAGGCGGTCATCACAGACTGTCCCCAAACGGGCTGCTGGTTGATCAGCACATCGTGATAAAACTCATCAGCCATAGTCTGAACCGGGGTTAAAAAGGCAAAGCCCGCTCCCGTATACATCCCCGCCGCACCGCGGCTGCGTTCCTTCAAAAAGAACTCTGCCAGACAGGTTCTCTCAATCCTGGGATCTACAAAATCACCATTTTTACAGGCTTCGATCAACACAACCGGCAGTCGGCTGCCATTGCGCATACCCGGGATATCGGTGCGATGCAGCATATTTTCATTGGCCCATTGCTGATTGGAACCATGTCCCTGATAATTGACAAACAAAGCGCCCTGGTCCCATGCGTCCAGCAAAGCGGTTTTCGCTGCCGAAGCGCTGCCGTAATCATCCAGATAAATTTTTTCAATTCTATACAACCCTGGCACATTGTCAGCAATCAATGCATCCGAATTGCCGGTGAAATCAAATTCCGCTTCGTTATCATCTGTAGCAAAAATCAAGCGTTTGTTCCAATCGCTGTTCTCATAATCCGACTGGTACGCCAGCAGTTTGTCCATGATCCCTCGTGCTTCATTCAAAGAGCGTGACGGAACACGCCCCACCATCATATCCGGGATAATATCTCCGCCGTCGACACAGGCGTACCACTGATCGGTGGGCGACTCGTTGTTCTGATAGATGGTTTCGAACATGTGGGTGGGCACAAAATCAGAACGCGAGCTGCCGTATTTTCCCGGATTCACCATACGCGGATTCCAGGACGCATCCCCCACCAAAAGTACATAGGCCGGCGCTGTGGTCCAGAAATCATAGGCATATTGAAAAAAGTTCTTTAACGCCTGATCGCTGTACAAGCCGTAATTAAACTCATCATAGACATCCTGCACCTTGACGGTGTGAACCCGATACCCCTGCTGCTGTTTGAATTCAGCAAACCCGGCAACGGCTTCGGCAAAATCATCAAAGACAATCAACACATAATCGGATTGCCGGCCTGTGTTTCTCCAGTCAGAGTTTGAATCCATATAAACGGAATCCGGCTTATAGCGTTTATCCGGGGTTATAGCTGTATATTTTGGATTCCCCGACACATCACCCTGAAATGACAGGGTGTACACCGCTCCGTCAGCGGTCACGTCCGCATTCAGAACCCGCTGCGGGGCTGTAGAATCTGAGACATCGTATAGCAACAGGGAATTATCCTGAAATGATTTGATATGACATTCAACTACTCCGCTCCCCTGAGGGCGTATGGTCAAACTATCGTTGATCGCTAACCAATCCTGCCAGTATTCAACTTGGAACTTCATAATGTGCAAAACATCAAGCCCAGCCCCGGTGTCACCTGGACCAAAATACTCGACAACAAGATTATTCTCCTTTAAAACTAATTGCGAAAATGATTCCTCATGTACAGCTAATACTTGTCCGTCAAATTGATGATCCATAACTAATGATTTATCAGAAGGGTCTGAAGCTGGAGCAATATATGTTATAAAATGGTGGTCAGGATATACATTATTATCCAGCGTCCCCCCCTTAACCCAAGTCTTAAAATAGCAATCACTGGCAGCAATGTTAGAAATATTATATAAAATAATAGGAGTAGTCCATGATTCATAACTGGAATAACCACCGGCAATCCAGTCCCAACGCCATCTATCTTCATTTGTGCTATTGGGAAAATTTGAAATATAATCAACATCCTTCTCAAAGTGGGTTCTTGTCTTTCCACGCGTGAGCACCGACGCCGACGCATCCGGCGCCCCATCCTTTTCGCTCATGCGCAGACCGGAACTGCCTGAAACGGTCAGCCAATAGACATTGGTATGCGAATAAAATGATTTATGCCCGTCTCCGTAAAACTCGATATAATCACCGCTGTCAAAACTACCGTCGTCCTGGCCGTGGACATGGATGGCGATTTCTTCTCCCTTGTTAAAGAGCTTCAGGTTGCGCGGATCTTTGCCGGTCATATCGAATCCGGCGGCATCGAGATCGGATTTTTCCAGCCAGTAGATGGCGTTATGATCCACTTGCAGTTTCAGCCATTCGCTGCCCTGATCGAGAAAATAGCCGCCGTTGTTTTGTTTTCGCAATGCACGCGGCGGTTCTAAAAACGATTTTGCCTGTTCGTAATTGATCAGGGTATTTTGATACAGAGGCCGAAAAAAGGTATCAGCCGGAGCCGTCCTCAGCGCTGCGCTGCGTTTGCCGAGCGCGCTGTTAAAGTCAATGCGAATGATTGCGGACTTTATGAGCTGCACGCGTTTGCTGACCGGATTGTATTGAAACGGCCGAATGCGCAGCGCCGACATGCGCTGTCCGCGCATGATCACTGGATCGTTCAGCTGGATCGGTTCGTTCGGATATAGACTGTTTGACTGATAAACCTCGCCCGTTTCATAGACATACACCGGCTGTCTGTCCGGATCCGGCAACCAGGGCGTTTCGGAAACAGGCAGTTCGATATCCGCGGCCGGAGTGATAAAGGCTTCCGGAATATAGCCGGTCTGTTTGTCGAGAATTCTGAGCGTCGGTTGCGCATCATGGGGGATACCGAATGTCACCGCTGTAACGGGCAGCTGCGGCGCACGTGGGTCGGCGGTTTGAGAAAATCCCGGTACCTGAATGATCTGATTGTACTCTGAATGGCGGCGGGTTTCCTGAACGGTAAAATCGGGCAACGTAAACTCGATCGTCAAAGCATTTTCATCAGAACTGAGAATATTGATAGACGGGGTTCTCTGCAGGGCAGAATTTGCATACAATGCAGACAGCAATCCGCTATACACCATGAAAACAAACACACTGTATTTCAACACATTGATCATTACCAAACTCCTGTTTCCTCTACCATAAACACCGTTAACGCCGTTTTCATTTCCCTGATTTCACCGTTACAATAAAAACAACAAAATTCATACCACAACACTCTTTACCAGCATAATTCAACTTGTCTATTTGTTATATATTAATTTAATAAAATTCTATTAAAAGTTTTGACCGACAAGTCTTGTTCAAAATTCGACGCATAACCCGTTCGACTGTTCAACATTTCAACATTTCAACGTTCATTGTATCAGCATCATTTTCACAATTTTCTTTACAGATTCATAATCATCTTTGGCCGTAACCGATATCAGGTAGACGCCATTGGCCAGTCGATCGCCGGTTTGATCATAGGCATTAATCTTAAAAGTATTAAAACCGACAGTTGCGGTAAAATATTTCGTCCAGAGCGCCCGACCGGCAAGTGTAAAACAACGCAGAACAATATTGGCCGGTTGGTCGTTGAGCAGCATAAAAGTCAACTCGCCCTCTGTATACAGGGGATTGGGAGTCACAAGCACATCCTCCAATGCCAGTGACGATTGGACCCGGAACAGGAGGGATTGCGCATGGTCACGCGCCGGTCCGGATAGAAAAGAAACCATGAGTTTATAGTCTCCATCCGGTAAATCCGGTGAAAAAGAAACCGACAGCTCTGGTCCGTTCTGATTCCACGTCAATTTTTCATCAGCAACGCTGCTGTCATTCAAAAGCAAGCTGATTTGCTCCGGATCGATGTTGGAATGTTCATCCCGTATCATTGCCGTAATCCTGGACTCCCGCGGCAGGGGGTCACCTGAAATCCATTGATCGGCTGACTGATTGTTAACGTACAATTGAATCGTCACATCATTTTCGACAGCGGTCGACGACAGCTCAAAGTCCATCGAGTGTAAACCGCTCTGCCATTCGACCACCGGATTCAAAAGCAAGGTATCTCCGGAGACTGCCAGGAAAAAAAACAGAGAATCGCCTGTGCGTGCGCCGTCGCGCTGCGGGGTGTAAGGATTATCAGCCGGAACCCGTAGACTGTCAAAGCGGCCATTTTCTTTGATCAACGCACTGTCCCCATATCGGCGTGTAAAATGGCGCGCAAAGATTGCAGCACCCTGCGGCGCCGGTTCTCCCTCTATTTCAACGGTTCCGCTGTACCAGGCCGGGTCAATTGTCGATTGTACTGCGATCGGCATTTGCAGGGCCGGATCGCCGAAAAACATATAAAACAACGCATGGTCCCATTTTTCCGGATGACGCGACAACAGCTCGGCGCGCGCCAGCGTCGCGGCCGCCGCCGGCATTGCGATCGATTCGCGCAGCAAGGCCTGATAAAAGCGGTCGGTGAGGGTGCGCAACGGACTCAGATAGGCATAACCGGCGCCGGTGTACACGGCAATGGCGCCGCGATGTCCCGCGGTCATAAACACCTCACCCATGGCGCTTTGTTCCGGGTCGGGATGAATAAAATAGCCGTTGATACAGCTTTGGGTCATGACCAGCGGCATTTTGGCATTATTCTGTAAATTCGGGATATCTGTGATATGGAACAAGCGCGGCTGCGCCGCCCAGCTGACCCTGGACCCGTGTCCGATGTAATTAACGATCAATTGACCCTGGTTCAGAGCATTTAGGAGAGCTGCCCGCGCTGATGTCTCATCCAGCATATCTTTGGCATACAGGGCCGAAACCTGGTAAACATCCGGGACCAGCTCTACTGTTTTTTGGGTAAAGCCTTCAAAATCGCCGCCGATATCCGAGTCATCCGAAACAAACATCATAGAACGCTGCCAGTCCGCCTGCGGGTTTTTATGATATTGCATGATATCCAGCACAGCATCCTGCGCTTCTTCAGCGGTCTTTACCGGCAATCGGCCGACATACAGATCCGGGACCAGGTCCGATCCGCTGACACAACCGAACCAGGAGTCCGATGCGGTTTCGAACGAATAGGAATTGGAGATAAACAGATGCGTCGGCACGTAATCGGTCTCCCCGTTTCCGGTGTAATTCAAATAATCATACGAGGCATCCCCCATCAAAAGCAAATAAAGCGGAGACGGTTTGGGCCAGTTGTGATAGGCGTAGGAAATAAAGTCTTTAATGACAGACGGGTCTTTGTGACCGTAATTAAACTTGTCATAGACAGACTGAACATCCACCACCTGCACCGACAATCCCCGGGAGCGGTGAAATTCAGCAAGCTGTTGAGAGGCTTGTATAAAGTCCGCATGACTGACAATGATATAATCCGTTTGCGGCGCCGTAACGTCAACAGGACTATAAACAGACATTTCATCCGGCCTCCGGGAGTCCCTGACAATCAAGTAGTGTCTTTCTCCGGAAAGCGAGTCTGAGAAAAGCAGAGAATAAGGTTCGCTCTCTGAATACCGGACATTGGTTATGCGTTTTATACAATGGTTGTTTTCAAAGGCGTATACCCTGAGGTCATTGTGAGACAGCCCGCGTAACCGGATGCGGTGTTCCCCCTCACCCAGGGCGGTAAGCCAGACGCTGTCCGAGTCAGCGATATAATCCTGCCACCAGGTCAATTCTATGTTGTCGAGGAACTGAAAATCATAGGGCACATGGTCCGGCAACTGCAGATCAAAATCAATTGTGTTCTCACCGTCTTTCAAATCGCTCAAGGGAAATGTATTCTGCATCTGTTTTCTGATGCGACCATCCCACAGCTCGGAGATGACCTGATTTCCGTTAACAGAAACGACCGTGTGATGATCCGGTTCGACGTCCGGCAAATGCACATAACCGAGCATTTCAACGTCGAGTTGTGCACTGGCGGCTGTATCGGACACGTGCGACGCCTCAAAATCCACCTGAAAGGGTCGGCCGCTCATCAACCGCTCCCAGAACCAGTGATCCTCCTGCGGCTGGGCTTCAAGTTCGCTCAGATAATAGGTTTGCTGCTCCAGGCGGATGGTCCTGGGCCCGCGCACCAGAATCTCTCCTGCCTCTGAAAACGAATGGTCGATGTGTATTCTTTCACCCTGCTCTGCTCCCCAGGTGAGCCAGTAGGTATTCTTGCGGGTATACTCCGTTCCGACCCGTGCCACCCCCCATCGGATTTTGTCGCCAGTCTGTAAAGCCTCATGACCCGTAACGACCTCGATGGGAACTTGAGCGCCATTCAGAAACAGCTGCAATGTGCCCGGGTCGATGGATTGAATCTCAACGCCCATGTCCTGTAAATCGCCGGCGGTTATCTGGTAAAGGCCGGGCTGAGGCACCCTGATTTTGACCCAGGGCTGAGCTGATGACGGAAAGGCTGCGGGCTTTTTCAAGGGCAGCTCGGGTGAAAATTGCCATTTCTCTGCCTGTTCGGGATTGCAGACCAGTCTTTTCACCCAGTCCAGACTTTTCGGATCGTGAACACCTGTGGGGCTTGATGCACCTGTAAACCGCACCCGAATGATCATTGTTTGTGCGAATTGCGCGTGTCCGGTCACCGGATTGTATTGAACCGGAAACAGACGAACCGGCAGGATTTTCTGTGACCGCAGCTGATACGGCTCGCCGTCCATATACCAGGAGGCGGGAAAATGCTGACTGGTATTATAGATTGAATCATCTCGTTTAAAGACATAATTTACAGTCTGCGAGTCCGAGGGTACAGATTCAGCCAGAACCGGAGCCGGAGTGATGTTGAAACAGGAAAACTCATAGATATCAATCGGCTGAGAAGATATGCTAATGTGCGCACGGGGAGGCACAGCCACCTGCAGGGCCCACACCGGCAGTTGAGGCGCACCAATTTGACTCTTGCGGCTGCAGCCGGGGATGGTAATGTCGTAGCCGGTCTCGGACTGGATCAAATCAAAATCAGGGAATTTGACCTGCAGTTCGAGATGGGTGTCTGATGAACCCAGGATGGAGACTGTGGGTTGAGCAGCGAAAGAAAATGACAACCCAACGCCATAAAGCATCACAAACGCTGTCAGGCATATTTTAATCTGTCTTTTCACTTTTCGTCTCTGTGAGATTTCTCAGATTTTCCCGCGCGGGCCTGCGCCACCTGACAGAGATACTCGACCGGTTGGTCCGACTGACCGGTTTCGAGATAGGCGTGCGCTGCACACCAGGAACAGAGATTAAAGATGCGGCAATTGTTGCAGCGGTTCAGGTATTCCGGATTTTGTGTGGTTGTCTTGCGCACGTTTGGGATAAAGGTCTTCCATGCGTCTGCCAAAGAACCCTGTTTCAAATCGTAGATAAATTCGGGCTGAAGCATATACGGACACAGTTTCAGCCTTCCGTCATAAGAAACCACCACACTGCCGTTTCCGGCTCCGCAGTTGAGCAAGTATGCGGTTTGCCGGTCCGGTCCGGACATGATATATTTATCACAATGTTTGGACAGCGCTTCCCGTCGTTGATCATCGCGGTTTTCAAGATCGACGATCTGGTTTTGGGTCAAACGCTCCTGCCTGATTATTTCATTGCGTTCCTGATCAAAGTCCGCGCGCAGACTCAGCTGCGGATCAAAACGATAAAAATCTGCTGTGTACTGTCGCGCAAACTTTGCGATTTCCTGCATTTCGTGAACGTTGGACTGCAGCGCCATGGCTTTGAGGCGCACCGGAATCTTGTGTTCGACTAAAAGATTCAATCCATGCCGAAAACGCTCAAAAGAGCCGGGTTTGCGGGTCACTTTTTCAAAGGTTTCGCGGGTCGCGCCGTAAATCGTAACCTCGATGGCATAAGGCGGATATTCTTTGAACACGTTGATATGTTCTTTTGTGATCAATCCGGCATTGGTAAACAACATCAACAACAGGCCTTTGCGTTTGAGATCAATATAAATATCCGAGAAATCCGGGCGCAAAAGCGGTTCCCCTCCGGTGAGCAGACACCACACCGCGCCCAAATTAATAGCTTCATCCGCTGTTTTTAAAATAAACTCTCTTGACATCTCATTTTTTTTACGCTGCCTGTCTCCGGCGGGTTGGTTAATATAACAATGCCGGCAATTGAAATTACATCGCTCCGTGATTTCGAATGTGATGGTATGCAATTTATGCCGACCTTTGTATCGCTCCCACAGGGGATAATCGGTGATCGGTTGCTGTTCAAGATAATTTTCCATAAAATGGCCTGTCTGTCAAGAATGGGTCAATTCAACGTTTACACTATCATTCAAGCGTATTCAAATATTTTTTTACATCACATGCTATTGCAGCTTGTATTTATAGTCTAAAGATTTAATTATTTTATTCATAAAGGGTTCCATAAAACAGTTACACAGTTGTTCAAACGATCAAAAAATTCGCTGAAGCGGAGAAACCATGCCGGGCATGTTCGATTTGATCATTTTGCGAATGGGAATCAAGAGTCCGATACGGGACAGACCGGCAATGAGGATCGATTCAAGACGGGACTGGGGGCGTCTCAGACGGGCATTGCGTTCTGTTTGCACGACACATCCGGTCAACTGGGAAAAAGCCAACCAGCCGTCGGCACGCTTTGCGTTATCGCCTTTCAACAAAAACGAATCTTTGCGTCTGCCGACCACACGATGAATGGCCAGACCGCGAAATTTCGGGTGCCGAAAGGCAACGACATCTCCCAGGTGCGGCCTGCGGTTAAAGGGTTCAATGATCACAACATCCTGGTTGCGGATAAACGGGTACATGCTGTTACCACAGGCCAGTTTTCTGACAAGCGCCCCATTTTGGAGTACAGCCGAAAGCACTTTAGGAAGCAACCTATCAGTCACCGTTATTTTATTTATCTCGGGGTGTTTCAAGACACTTTGATCAAAATATTGCGTTTTTCCAGTTCCTGGACAAACCCGTTTATATCGCGGGCGAGCTCCTGTTCCTGCACTTTGAATTCGCTCAGCAGCTCCGCCTTGACAGCATTTATATCTTTAATACCATCAATTTTATCCCAAATCAGACGTCCGGTTTCATTTAAAGCATAAATTTCTTCATCCAAGTCCCCGATACCCGCCGTGACCGGCACCAGGATATATTCATTTTCAATTTCCCGCGCGACGACATCTTTGTTCTGTTTGTAAACGCTGTCCCATTGGATGTCAGCCATTTTTTGCTCCTTTTTTATAGGTCAAAATTTGATAGTTGTTATTCCAGCTGAATGCAAGGTCATGATCCATCTCAAAACCTGATTTCCGATAAATGTTCAAAGCCTGTGAATTTTCAGGATTCACCAACAAATGCAATGTATTGAACTGTCTTTGCTCTGCAAATGCAATTGCGCATCGGAATAATTTTTCTCCGCATCCCATACTGCGGAACAGCGGTTTGACGATGAGCGCATACAGCCAATAATGCGGCATTTGAGGACGCATCTCGCCAAAATAGATTAATTGAATACATCCCGCAAGCATGCCCTGAAACCGGGCGATGAGAATGAACTCCTTTTCACCGGAAACCGTCGGTTTTTTGTTTTTTTTATTCAGCCAGCGTTTCAGTTCGGGTATATCATCCGGTTGCGCCTCATAAACATCGAAAAGCCGTTGCATCTTTTTAAGGTTACGCCTGATCAACGGAACGCTTTTTACTGAACGCAATACGCAGAGCAGACCAAATTTAACTCGACTTTTCATGTACAAGCCGTTCCCTTGTCTGCAGTTTTCTGATCCGATTTTCCCGGTTTCTCACCTCCCACGCTTTTTCTCCGGCGGTCAATAATCCGCAAGCCTGTGCTTCAGCATGAGCCAGCGCACAATAGTAATCCACCGGTTGATCCATAACCCCATGTTCGCACCAGGCCGTTCCCGGACATTGGCGACACCGGTCATAAAGAAAGCATTGGGCACATCGTTCCCTGTACTCTATATTTCTGGAATACAAAGACTCTTTGCGTCGGGTCAATATCTGCATCGCTTCATCCAGGGGGAGCTCATGCAAATTGACAATTAGGTTCGGGTGGCGCACCATCAGACAAACCTGAAGATTGCCGAATGAATCCACCGTCCATGCGGAGCATCCGGCGCCGCAGGTAAACAGCTTGTTACCGGGCGGTTTTGAAAACTTTTTCATAAATTGCTGCATTTCATTCAGATAACGTTTGGGATTACGTGCCATAATTTCGACAAAGTGTTCAGGACTCATGCGTACATTGCGTATTTCATGATTTCGGGTTTCTGAATCCCGTCGCACCCGCAAATCAAAATTCAGCGCGTAATCCGGTTTTTGATTCATACACGGTATGGTTTCCGCCCAGGCTTCAAATTCCAGGCGTTCATTATAATTGGGCGGCAGAAAAGCCTGTTTGACCACAAAAGGAATATTATTCTTCCATAACGCCTGAATCCCCTCCCATGCAGGACGGAACGTGTTCGGCTTGCGGGATACCGCCTCATAAGATGACTGATGCATGCCATATAACGTCACCTCAATGGGGTAAAGCGGCGGTATATCTGTAAACAAGGTAATGATATCCGTGTGAAGCAATGTCGCATTGGTGAACAATATAACGCGAATGCCCAATTGTCTCGCAACTGTGTAAAGCTCGGCAAAATCAGGACGCAACAGCGGCTCACCCCCGGTGAATCTGATACTCAGGCAGCCTTTGTCCGCAGCCTGTTGAATCAATTCGCGGATAAAGTCAGTACTCATCTCATCACACTGATGCGAAACCGGTTTATTGATGTAACAGTGTACACAATTGTTGTTGCAGCGTTCCGTCAACTCGATATCCAGGTGCCGCAATGTCACTGCTTTTTTATCAAACGGGATATTGTATACTTTATCTACATATTCACTCATACACAGCTTTCAGTTTCAAGTAAAATCGGTACAATGCTGCCCGAGAGATCGAAATGAACATAATAGGCGGGTACGGCGGCATACAGTTTTTCAAGAAATGACAAGGTATGTTGCCACCACTTCTCGTCGGGTAAAGGCTTGACGAGTTTGGGCAGCATTTGCTGATAAAAGTCCATCATGGTTTTTACGGGTGCAAGTTTGTTTTCCCGGTCATGCACGGGGAATAAAATCATGGAAAGAGGCGAAGGCCCCGGCGAGACTGCGGGGATACTGCTGTGTTTCCAGGTACCGTACAGTTGAAAGCGGTTGCCAGATTTTTTGATGATAACACGATCATCGGAAAGAATATCAGCCTGCTCAGCGAACAATTTTGTAAACGTTGATTTGCCGGCGCCGGATTGTCCGGGTACCAATAATCCCAGATCATTCACCTGAAACCCACTGGCGTGCACCAGGGTGCTTTGATGATGGGCGACAAGATTTGACAGGATCAATTGATCATTCGGGGCAAAAGATAATGATTCCAGTTCACCATCTTTATATTCCTTATCATTTCGGTGATAAACAAACCATCGCGAATGATCGTCATTGCTGGCCGTGATGCGCACAGGTTCATGTCCATTCCGCTGTTCGTCGGTATATTTCAAATAGTAAACCGTTTCACCCTTTTTGCGGATATCCCAGACGTCGCGGGTTTGTAAACGCGGACCGAAATCCACCCGCTGCATATTTGGAAAATTAAATGAATGCCGAATATAAAGGTCTTCGGGAGCCGGTAAGGTTTCAAAGGTTCGAATTGAACTCGCAAAGGTGTTATCCGTAACGGGTAGTTCCGATTCAAGCTTGACTGTCAATCCGCCAATCGAATAATAGCGAATATGTTCATCCTGCCATTTCTGTTTTTCGCGGCTGGTCATATCAGCAATATCACAGAGATAAGAAATCGGTTTGGAAAAAGAACCGGTTTCCAGCCACGCGTAGGCGGGACACCAGCGACATGAAGAACGCCGGCCGCATACACCGCAATTGTCAGTATAGTCGGTATCTGCTGTGACTTGATTCAAAGATGGTATGAACCGTTCCCATCCCTCCTTAAACGTTCCTTTCCGCAAATCATAGAGTAATTCCGGTTTTCTAATAAAATCACAAAACGATAAATGTCCAAAAGGATCGATGGCAAAATGATTGATTTTTTCCAGACAGGGTTGTAAGATATTTTTTCCCGAGGCTTGAATCTGACAAGCGCTATCTTTATTCTGGTCTGAAAACGCAACGTTGTCAAGTTCAACCACGACCTCTGCCGGTAAACGTTGCGCCCGAATCTCTTTATTCTTACTCTCATCCCGGTCTTTGTGCAAATAGTACCACACCGCTCCCAGCCGCCAATGCGGACTGATCGTTTCAGCCAACGCTTTCATATCTTCCAATTGATGAATATTATCGCGCATGGGCACGATCTGGACTTCAAACTTGACGCCCGCTTCTTTTAAATAGCGCATACCGCGCAGGGCGGCCTGGTAGGATCCCGGATTGCGGGTGATATGGTCATTGACATCTTCAGTGGCGCCGTACAGGGCCACCATAATGCGGCCTTTGGGGTTGGCGGCGATTTGTTTTGCGATTTTGGGGGTTAAAAACGTGCCGTTGGTGTTGAGAGAATAGCGCCGGTACTGGCGGGTGGCCTGTTGAAAAATCTCGAGAAAATCCGGGCGCAGCATGGGCTCGCCGCCGGTGATCGACCACTCGCGCGTGCCCATGGCGCGCGCCTGATCGATCAGGTCAATCCATTCCTCTGTGGACAACTCTTCTTTTTTCTTTGGATCGCCCGGCGCTTCCCGCACCCAGCAGTGGCGGCAGTCATTGTTGCAGCGGTATGTCAGCGTCAATGTCCCCCGCACCGGTATATTCGGCAGTTTTTCTCTTTTTTCAAACGTTGCGTAGCTCATATCATCTCCATATCGGATTTTAGAGGATCAGGGGATCATCACAAGGTAAAGTATAAACTCATTTGCCAGGTCATATATCTTAGGTTCCACCAGGCATAGGTCACCTGCAGATGCGAAAAGAGATCGAGTTTGGCCGCGAGATTGGTATGGCGGCCGTCATATTCAGCGACAACCCGGACCGGCTGCATGGGCTGCAGCGACACACCGCCCCAGAGTCCGACGAGATGGTGGGTATTGGCATCCAGCCAGTCGGTGCCGTAACCGATATTCCAGGTCAGGGGGGTTCGTCCCAGCCATCCGGGTAATTTTTCATCTTTGGTCAACACCACATAAGTGGCGGCAAACAGCTGCGAGCCTTTGATCGAAACATCAAGCGCTTTTCCGCCGACAAAGTCCTGGGCGCCGATGGCAATGGCGGGCCATAATCGGCTTTGACGCAGTAAACGCATGCGCAGCGCCAGCGTACGGGTTCCCATACCTGCGGGATGCTGGTCCGGCGACACCACGCCCAGCAACCCTTCCATAAACGGCAGATAGCTTAAAGCGCCGAACACCATGGTGCGTTCTTTATAGCCCATGGGCACATGATCAATCCGCGGCATGCGGCTGACCCCGATGCGCATCTGCCCGTCCGGCATGATCGTCGCGGTCGGTGTGACAAAAAGTCCACTGTACCCGTACACCGACGCAAAGGGTTCAGCTCTCGCTCCAAAAGCGAGCAGCAAACAAAAACATAGGTTGTAAAGCGGTTTACTCATCCGGCGTTCCATGAAAAAAAGGGCAACCGTATACACGATTACCCTTGATTATATACAGTCTATTGAATATTAAACTCAGCTGCCGCTTCCCTGATCGTGGATAATAATGCCCTGTGTATGCGTGTGCGGCGTTGTCTGATCGAGGGAAACCACCTGCCAGTACAGCTTGCCGTCAATATAGAATTCAAGGCGGACGCGCGACATGACGCCGAACTGTCCGTCTGTGAATTCGCACCAGACATAGCCGTCCTCGTTGGTAAACAGATGCAGGTAGCCATACTTGTCTTTAAAGCTTCCCGATGGACCGGGTATGACGCGTCCGGGGCCAATCACAACAGAGACTCTG
This sequence comes from candidate division KSB1 bacterium, assembly GCA_034521575.1. Lineage (NCBI taxonomy): Bacteria > Pseudomonadati > Candidatus Zhuqueibacterota bacterium. Next base: position 305,379 of record JAXHMJ010000002.1, on the reverse strand, counting down.
ATCTCGACATTTTCATGACCCTGGAGCAGGTTATTGAACACCTTGATATTGATCTTTGTAGTGCCGAACTGGCGCCCGACAAAATCGTCATCCGTGGTGGCGATAATGCGCACCGAATCCGACGGCAAGAGTTCGCCCGGAATGGTGAAACCGGGTCCCGGACTTCCGCCGTCCAGGTAATCGATACCCGGATCATAAACATCATTGCCGTTCACATCCACGATCATATCATAGGGGCCGGGCCAGAGTTTCAGCGGATTCATATATTTGGGCTTGCAGGCGCCGCGGATACGCACTGTCGGTACGCAAGACGTGCGATGATTCAACTGCAGGTTCGTGGTCATCTGCATGGTTCCGACGGTGCGGATGGTGTAAATGGGATCGCCCGCCTCCCAGACCTCCTGATGCAGCGTCACCGCAATCGGGGTCCAGACCATCGGGGAACGGTTAGAACGATAGTTTTCGGATCCCGGCGTGTTCCAGTAATCCCGGTTTACATTATAGAGCGACTGGCGGTAGGGGCAAACCGTGGCAAAAATGGCATCAAGGGAATCAAACTGGGATTTATGAATGCCAAACTCGTCACTGGCAATGTCAATGAAAATATCTTCTTCGGACGCCGGTTCCTGGACGACCAGGCCCTGCAGCAAGACATCGGATACCGCATCGCCCTCGTTGTACTCGGAGAACGGCTCCGTGTCCACCACCACATCATAGCCGCCGGTGACCGGCGGGGTCCAGACCAAGGTCGGCGGTAGCGAGCCGTCGCCGTTAATGGTTGCGGTTTCGATGCCGCCGCTGACATCCGCATAGCCCATGCCGTCAAAGACCGTATCCACGTCGCTGATCACCAGCAAACGCACATTGTCGCCCGGAACGAATCCGGTTCCCGTCATGTAAACGGTTTCTCCAATGAGAGCCTGTCCAAAGATATCGCTACCGGAATTATTGCAGACCCAGGTATGCGGTTCGGGCGCCGGGGCGTCTTTAACCTCGAACGGGATGCTGAGGATGGTACGCGGTTCATGTTTTTCCGGCTGAAGAACATGCACCAGATAGTCGCCCCCGCACTCATCGGATTGCCGTCATTGCCCAGACCAATGTGATGCCAGACCGGCAGGCCCATAATGTTTCCGTCCATATCGGTCACCATAACCGTCTCGTTCAAGGTCCGGTCATCCGATAAACGGACAATTTCAATAAAGGTCTGTTCCTGTTTTATCAAATCCATCAGATTGACGATGAGGGTTTCATGCCGATAGAAGGTTCGACGTCCCACTCCGTTCTGATTGGTTGTTCGCGCTGCTTTTGTGATTCTGAATGAACCGCTGCTGAGCGGATCATCCACTTCATTCAGACTGCACGACATCCCCACCAATGCGACGATGATTAAAATCGCGACACATGACACGCGTACAGTTTTACCCACTTTACACAACATGGTATTCCTCCCACATAGTTTATTCGCCGGACCCGGATAGCATTTAACAGTATCTTTTGCGGTCTGACGGTATACCTCATTAAAAAATAGCAATAACAACAAAAAAAATCAAGACTTATTTTAGGAAACTCAAATTATTTTTCAAATATGACGGCCAGAGACGTTTGTATACATGCCGCCACTCCGTACCGGATTGCACAGAGATGCCGGTGTCAATCGGTCCGCCATAGGTATAAACCTCGCTGGAGGCTTTATAATTCCACACATAATACTCGCCCCAGCGTATCCGCAGCCGGTTTGGAGCGGAATGTTTGGGATGAGAAAAGGGAATCGTAAACCGGAACCCGCCATGCGTATCCCGATCGGTTCGGGTCACATAAAACCCCAATCTGGTTTCACCGAAATAACGTGCAATGTCAAAAGAAAAGCCCTCGTCTCGCATCAGAAATTGCTCATAGCTTAATCCGGCTGACATATTCCAGGGTTTTAAAAAAATACGCGCATAAGCAGACCCTGTGGTGAGCATATCAGTGGAAATGTTCCACTCTTGATCCTGATAAAACAAAAATCCGGTTCTGTGCAGTCTGCCGCCCATTAACAGAGTCCGATTGAAAAACATGCGGTTCATTTCGATTCCCGCCCCCCAGCGCTCCGGCACGAAGGCGCCGGCTGCGACAATCATTCTGATATCTCCCGGAACGGTTAGAAACTGGGAGAGCGTTGCTCTGGAGAGCCGTATCGACTTGTCATAAACGCCCTGCTCCGTATAAATCTCGTCAAACACGGGTATTACAGGCTGCACCTGTATTTCCGCTCCATCCCACAATCGCACACGAAAATCCGGATAAATATTCAAATTCAGTTTAACACGATCCTCGTAATTGCCCAATTGAAAATTCATCCCGGGCAGAACAGAAATATCTATTTTCCCCAACGGGGTGTTTCGGGGTTGGCCGGTTAAAGATTTTAAATCGAATTTTTTTGTTTTTATAAAGTGAATTCTTTCAAAGAACGTTGCATCGTTCATTTCCCGCGCGATAAACGCCCGGTAATCCGTTAGATGAATACTGATGCCCGTGTTGATCATACCGCGACTCACGGGCAGCAGCATAATTCGCTGTTCCGTTTCAACGCATTCATCCACACACTTGAGGACCGCTGAAAGCGCCCGGACCTCATCCCGGTGGATGCGGTTTTCGTACTGGACGGCCAATTGACCGTGCCGGTTTTCATAACAGACCACATTTTCAAAGCCCAACCGGGCCAGCTCATCTGCAAGATGCTCAGGTACCGTTGACGCGGCAATCAATACAGTGCATGTCACAATGATACTTAGATAAAACAGGATTTTTGCATTCATACTATTATAAAACAGAGGTTTGAGTAAAATATTCCTTGACAGGAGAAAAATAACAGCTACCGGAACTCTGATTTCAACAGCGCGGGCGACTAGTGACTGCGGGCGTGTCTGAACAGTATGTTCATCACCGCCCTGGCAAAGTAGATCACATCGGTTTTCCAGGGCTCTTTTTCTTTGCGAATCAGATACTGTCGCTCGGATTCAATGATATCCTCAAAACTTTTCGGCATATCCGCATAAAACGGAGGAACCAGTCCGGGCTTGTGTCTGATTCTCATATTCTGTACATCCGGAGGATACAACGAATAATAATGCCGGCTCAAGGCGCGCACGCCAAACAGACGCATTTCGCCGCGCATCAGATTCACAAACTGCGGCACTTCATCAATCCAGAACTTTCGAAACACCCTTCCCCATTCCGTCATGCGAAAGTCGTCCCTGAGCTTGCCGGATTCATCGAGTTGGTTCTGCTGATAGACATAATCCTGCAGATATTCGGCATAAGGATGCATGGTTCGCAGTTTGTAAACATTGATCAATTTTCCCTGATAGCCGACACGTTTTAATTTGATAAGCGGTCCGTATGACGGATTCAAATCCGTGCTCGGCAATCCGTTTTTTTGAGCGATATACCAATGCTCGCCATTGATCGTGTGTATACCCAGCAAATGAAATCCGCAAAAGTACAAGCGTCCCGCGATTTCCGCCCGGGAAAAAACGCGTTTTTCGCCTTTGGAAATAAGGAAATACAGCTTTTGACACCCGGGCAACTTGGGACAAACCCGATACCAGGTAAAATAAAGACCGTATATCATAAACGCCAGCGGCCTGGGAAACCGATTGTCCAGCGACTCCCGAAACGTCTCCAGGCGCGTTTTGCGCAGTATAAAATACCCGCCGCGAACGAGTTTACGGTGAACCTGAAGGAAATAGCGGTTGATAAAACGAATATTGTTGATTTTTTCGAGATTAATGAACAATTGAAGCTCATCCTCCGGCAGAACATCAATATTATATAATGTTGATGTTGTTAGGACTTTGGCGCGCAACGCATCAACACGAGTCAAATCCAGATTTTCGGCAAGGACATGAAAAAGATCTGGATTCGCGGATAAATATCGATCTTTGAGATCTGCAATGGCGCTCTGTTTGGGTTTTGTCCAATGCCCCGTCCCCGTATCAGCAGCGATTTGAGGTTTACCTTCATAGTGCTCGATATACTTGCGTACCTCATTAATGTCCTCAATATCACCCCCCCGGCTTTTACGGATTTTCGAGCTTTGCGTCCAAAACCATGCAATTTCAAGCCCCATCAAAAGCAGCAATGTGCCAAAAATAGTGGATCGGGAATAATGAAACAACTGGAATGCAGAAGATGAGGACGGAAAAAAGCGCGGCTGATAAAAAACCGGAAACGCAAGGTTCCCGCAACCGCATGATAAAACTTGTGGATATCGTGGTACTGGCGTGTCCATTGTGACGTCACTGCATTGATACCGGTCAGAAATAATAAAACCTGGATGCCTTTGGGGTCTAATGAAAGGGAGCTATACTTTATAAAATAAATCACAAAGAAACCAATCATCAAAAGAAAGGTATCAAAAAGCAGGTAACGAACCTCTCCTGTCTTTTTCTGCGGATAAGAATGATCCGGAAGCGCATACGCATTGTTTTTGTACAGTGAGACCGGTACGATTGAAATTAACCAATAACTGATAAACGTGCCGAAAATATGATACAATGAAAAATCCGTGCTCCCGAGAAAAATCACAATCAATACCGTGAGATACAGCATGTACAGACTGCTGGTGACTTGATGGAACAATCGGGCTTTAAACGCACCTTTATCCAGGGCCCAGTGATTTTTCCGGCTGAAATGCACAATTCCCCAAACCGCGTGAATTAAAAGCCACAACTTGTAATAGGACGCGCTCAGTCCGACAGCCGGCGATAAAAAATGCATTCCCCAGTAGGCCAGGTTCAATGCAAGCAGATCAAACAGGATAAATTGATATTTTTTAGTTATTTTCAACTCCTGTACCTCTACAACCCTTCCCAGAACCGACAGTCCCATACCTTACCATATTATAAAGTTCGTTTTCCAGTTCATTCATATGAGAGCAAATACCGTTCCATAAATAACGTAGAATCAATATGATCACGCCGGTATGTCTGGATGGCATGCCGGTACCCGGATTTTGACCGGATCAGCCAATTTTCCCAAAAATCGGGATTCGTGTCCGTGAAAGCCTTTTTTTGCACCAGAGCCCCATAGTGTTTCGCATCTTGAATATATCCCAGTTCAAACGGGTTCAGCAGCACCGCCGGCGTGCCCGCCCATACCGCCTCTGCCGCGGTTGTCGCTCCCTCACTGATACAGGATTGTGCAAACGCCAAAGCATGATGAAACCGATGCGGCGGCAACGGGAACCGGTACGGCTGCAGGTCGGCGGGCAGATCGTTTTCCGCGCAAACAAACACCTTTTTGTGGTTTAAAATCAGAGACACCAGGTCAATCCGTTGTCGATCGGTCATACCGTCTCCCCGATGATCATGGAACGCATTCCAGGCCACAAAC